>JALSRW010000630.1 GCA_026984595.1 Alphaproteobacteria bacterium | reverse complement strand
ACCGGGTGGTGGTCATGTATCTCGGCCGCATCGTCGAGCAGGGCACCACCGAAACGGTCTTCTCGCCCCCCTACCATCCCTATACCGAAGCGCTGCTCTCGGCGGTGCCGATCGCCGACACGCGGGTGACGAAGAAGCGCATCCTCCTCGAGGGTGAGATTCCGTCGGCCCTGAACCCGCCCTCGGGCTGTCCCTTCCATACCCGTTGTCATCGGAAGCTCGGTCCCGTCTGCGAACGGGAAGAGCCGCCGGAGCACCGTTTCGCGGACGGTCACCGGATCGCCTGCCATCTGCCGGCCGAGGAGCTGGCACGGGGCGAGGCGGTGATGCGCAGCCACGCGGCGGAACCCGGCTGACCTCTCGGCGCCGCTCACGCCTCCTTGAGATGACGGTGAGGCGGCATCCGTGGTCCAATCCGGGATGGCGGACACCGAGCCGCGCTTCCCGCAAGCGGTGGGGGCTTGATGCGAAAAACAACCCGCGTTAAATGTAAAGCACAAGATAAATCGTAAGGATACTGTTGAATATGGCCACGACCTTGACCGGCATGGTGGTGCGCAGCGGCCCCGACCTGCGCGTGGTCGGCGGTGCGTTGCTCCTGGGGCTGGCCGGCTCGGGCATGGCCTTGCAGGCCGGCGGCCCGCGCATGGCGGCACTGCTGCTGGTCGGACTGCTGCTGGGCATCAGCCTGTACCATGCGAGCTTCGGCTTCACCTACGCCTGGCGCCGTTTCCTGGTGGAGGGCGAGGGGCGGGGGCTTCGAGCCCAGATGCTGATGCTGGCGATCGCCGTCACCCTGTTCTTCCCGGCGCTCGATGCCGGCCAGATCTTCGGCCGTCCGGTGGGCGGCTTCGTGGCCCCGCTCGGGGTCAGCCTGATGGTCGGGGCCTTCCTCTTCGGGGTCGGCATGCAGCTCGGCGGCGGCTGCGCTTCCGGCACCCTGTTCACGGTCGGCGGCGGCAGCACCCGGATGGTGGTCACTCTCGCCTTTTTCGTGCTCGGCTCGGTGATCGCTACCGCCCACATGCCGTTCTGGTTGAGCCTGCCGAGCCTGCCGCCCGTTTCCCTGGTACGTGAACTGGGGCTGGCCCCGGCCCTCATGCTCAATCTCGCGGTGTTCGGGGCGATCGTGCTGGCCACGCTGGTGGTCGAACGGCGCCGTGGCGCCGAAGCACCGAAGCCGCGTGGGCGCTGGGACATGATGCGCGGACCCTGGCCGATCCTCGCCGGCGCGGTGGCCCTGGCGCTCCTGAACTATGCCACTCTCGTCCTCGCCGGGCGTCCCTGGGGGATCACCTCCGGGTTCGCGCTCTGGGGCGCCAAGCTGTTCGATCTGGTGGGCATTCCCGTGCGCGAATGGCCCTACTGGGTGGCCCGAGCGGGTGCGCTGGATGCGTCGCTCTGGCGCGACGTCACCTCGGTGATGAATTTCGGCATCATCCTCGGCGCCTTTCTGGCGGCGGGCCTCGCCGGTGCCTTCCGGCCGGTCTGGCGGCTGCCGCTGCCGGCTCTGCTTTCGGCGGCCATCGGCGGGCTGCTGCTGGGCTATGGCGCGCGGCTCGCCTTCGGCTGCAACATCGGGGCCTTTTTCTCCGGCATTGCCTCGGGCAGCCTGCATGGATGGGTCTGGATGGTTTTCGCCTTCGCCGGCAACTGGGTCGGCGTCCGCTTTCGACCGCTGTTCGGCATGAGCCGCGGCTGACCGCTGCGGGCACCGATCGGAACAGCAAGGAGAGCGATAGCGCGACGCCGGCCGGGACGGCGCTCCGACAGGCGTAGGAGGTCGCGGCCGGCAGCAGGTCGAGCAGGCGGAGGACCAAGGTGCCGGAGAGGGGGAACGGGGCGCCGAGCAGGGCATCGCCGGTGGCGGCCCCCGGCACGAATCCGAGCGGCAGGAGGAAACCGCGGCGCTGCCCGGCGAACGGCAGCACCGACCGCCCTCCTTCCGCGGCCCCGTCGGCCAGGATGCCGAGGAACACCGGACAGAGGGGCAGCGATGGCGGCGCCACGCCGACCAGCGGACGGGCCAGTGCGACCGGCAAGAAGAAGATCGGCCGGTCCGCCGTCATTCGGCTCAGAGCTTCGCGCAGTTCGTCCGCGGACACCGCTTTCCCCGGCCTCCGGCAGATCGCGTGGCAGGGGGCTGGCGGCTGTATCTTCTACCGGTTCGAGCGCCGAAGCCTTTCGCGCAGGTCGGGCGCACCGTAGAGCGGTGCCCCGACCTCACCGCGGCTCGCTCAGGAGTCCCCGGATCAGGGTGTAGCAGCCCAGCAGCAGCACGAGGGTGAAGGGCAGACCGGTGGATACCGCGGCCGCCTGCAGCGCCACCAGGCCGCCGCCCAGCAGCAGCGCGATCGCTACGAGCCCCTCGAACACCGCCCAGAACACGCGCTGGGCGAGGGGTGCGTCCACCTTGCCGCCGGCGGTGATGGTGTCGATCACCAGAGAACCCGAGTCCGAGGAGGTGGTGAAGAACACGATCACCAGCAGGATGCCCACGAAGGAGGTGAGGCCGGCCAGGGGGAGCTGTTCCAGCATGGTGAACAGTTTGAGCTCGAGCGCGGCGTCGGCGATGGCCTGTACGCCTCCGGCCACCAGCGAGATGGCGGTGCTTCCGAAGACCGTCATCCAGACGACCGAGACGAGGGAGGGAATCAACAGCACGCTCACGATGAACTCGCGGACGGTACGGCCGCGACTGACGCGGGCGATGAACATGCCGACGAAGGGCGACCAGGAGATCCACCAGGCCCAGTAGAAGGCGGTCCATCCCTGGGCGAAGTTGGCATCGCTGCGCCCGAACGGGTTCGAGAGGGCGGGCAGATACTGCGCATAGGCGGCGAGATTGCCGAAGAACCCGGTGATCAGTGCCAGCGTCGGGCCGAACACGAGGACGAACAGCAGCAGCAGCGCCGCCAGCACCATGTTGATCTCGGACAGGCGTTTGACGCCGGCATCCAGCCCCTTGACCACCGAGGTGACGGCGATCGCCGTGATGCCGATCACCAGGATCACCTTGGAAAGATCGTTCACCGGAATACCGAACAGGAACTCGAGACCGGCGTTGGCCTGCTGGGCGCCGATCCCGAGCGAGGTGGCCAGACCGAACAACGTGGCGAACACCGCCAGGATGTCGACGATGTGGCCGGGCCACCCCCAGGTCCGCTCGCCGAAAACAGGGTAGAAGATGGAGCGCATGGTGAGCGGCAGGCCCTTGTTGTAGGCGAACAGGGCCAGGGCCAGCGCGACCAGAGCGTAGATCGCCCAGGGGTGCAGCGCCCAGTGGAAAATGGTGGCGGCCATGGCGAGCCGACGTGCGCCTTCGGGATCGCCGGCTGCGCCCGCGAGCGGCGCCCAGCTTTCGGGCGTCCCCGCGTTCTCGGCGAGGGAGGAGGAATAATGGGAGATCGGCTCGGCGACGCCGAAGAACATGAGCCCGATGCCCATGCCCGCCGCGAACAGCATCGCGAACCAGGAGAGATAGGAATAGTCGGGTGTCGCTTCCGTTCCGCCGATGCGCACCCGGCCCAACGGCGAGACGACGAGCACCAGACCGAGGACCACGAAGATGTTGGCGGAAAGCAGGAAGAACCAGTCGAACCCGGAGGTGAGGAATCCCCGGAGCCAGACGAAGAAGGCTTCCGCCTGCTCCTGCAGGGCGAGAGCCAGCAGCACGAAGGCGATCACCGTGAGCCCCGAAACCACGAAGACCGGATTGTGAATGTCGAGGCCGAACGGCCCCAGTTGCATCTCGATGTTGTGCTGGCCGATTTCGTAGTCGGTGTCGATCGGCGCGGCATGCCCGGAGGGCTCCGGGATCCGTGAAGCGGCCATGGTTCTCGCCTCCCCTCGTTGCGGCGCTCGGCCCGGATGGAGATTGTCCCATGATGGCCGGTTCGGGGCGGCGGACCTTGCCCGATCCGGGCCAGATCCTTGCGCCCGCGCGTCATCCGCCGCCGCGGGGCTGTTCCCGGGTCAGGCTTGGGGCGGGGGGGCCGGATACCACTCCTCGGGTTCGGGCAGTTCGAAATCGGCCGGAATGTCGAAGATCTCGAAGATCGTGCCGGTCGCCTCTTCGGTACCGAAATAGGCCCAGGGCACGCGCTTCATCCACACACCGGACTGGATGCAGGAAAAGCCGCGCCGCTCGAACTCCCGCACCCGCTCCTCCCACGGCATGTCCCCGCAGGCGAAGGCCACATGATGGATGCCCTCGCCGTGCCGCTCGAGGAAATCCTCGTAGATGGTCGGCCCTCTGAGCGGCTGCACGATCTCCCACATGGTGCCGCCGACGAAGGTGAGACACAGCTTCATCGCCAGCGGCTGGGGCACGCCGCGGATCTGCGTCTCGGTGAGATTGGTGTCCGAGTCGAAGGTGTAGACCCGCCAGGGCCCGATGCCGAGCCGCGCCATGCCCTCCATGGTGCGGCGATAGTCGCGGGTGACGATGCACACCTGAACGGTCTCGGTGAGAAAGCTGTTGGCCAGCGTCGTCGGACCCGTGGGCGCGGGTGTTGTCATCACGATCCTCCCCTGATCGAGTTTCGTTCTATCGTAAATGTTCATCGCCTTCGCCGGCGGGCGCCGTCAAGGCGTTTTGGCTGCCCGTCCCTTCGGCGACTGCATCGCGGAGTTGCAATTCCCGCGCTCCTCGGCATGATCCGCGCGAGGGAAGAACCGGAAATCCACGGGAGGCATCCGGACCATGAAAAGACGGGAATTGCTCTCGGCCATCGCCCTGCTGGCCCTGGCCGCACCCGCCGTGCAGGCGGCGGAGACGGTGCGTATCGCCGATGTGATCGAGCTCTCCGGCAACGGCGCCACGGTCGGCAACATGTGGAAGAACGCGGTGGAGATGGCGGTGGAGGAGATCAACGCCGCCGGCGGCATTCTCGGCCGCCAGATCGAGATCACCCATTTCGATACCCAGAGCAATCCGGGTGTCTCCCGCGCGGCGGTACAGAAGGCCCTCGATCTCGATCCCTACGTGATTCTGGGGCCGATCTACTCCTCCTCGACCAAGGTCAACATGCAGCTCGCGCAGCAGGCGGGCGTGCCCCAGATCGTCGGCTCCGAGGCCTCGGTGATCACCGAGATGGGCAATCCCTTCGTCTTCCGGACGAGCCTCAGCCAGGCCGCCAGCATGCCCAAGCTCGCCAACTACATCCGTGACGGCGTCGGCGCCAAATCGGTGGCCGTGCTCTGGGTCAACAACGATTTCGGCCGCGGCGGCCGCGACGCCTTCGTCACCGAGATGGACAAGCGGGGCATCAAGGTGGTGGCCGACATCTCGAGCGAGGTAGGGCAGAGCGACTTCGCCGCCGATGTGGTGAAGATCAAGCAGGCGGCGCCCGATGTCGCCTTCGTCTATCTGCACGAGGAGGAAAGTGCCCGCTTCCTGCGTGAGGCCAAGAAGCAGGGCCTCGGCATTCCGCTCATCGGCGAGACCACGCTGCTCAATCAAAAGGTGATCGAGCTCGCGGGCGATGCCGCCAACGGCGTCAAGGGGCATGTCGGCCTCTCGGCCGATGCGCCGCTGCCCTCGATCCAGGCCTTCCGCGACAAGTTCGTGGCGCGCTACGACACCACCCCGGACCACAACGCCATCAAGGGCTATCTCGCCGTCTACACGGTCAAGGAAATCACCGAGCGGACCGGAAAGTTCGACCGGCAGGCCTTCGCCGACAGCCTGCACTGCGCGAAGATCACCCTCGAAGACGAGCCGGGCATCCTCATCGACACGTTCTGGGACGACAACGGCGATGTCGACCGCATCAGCTTCCTGGCCGAGGTGGTCGACGGCAAGCAGAAGATCGTCGATACCCTGCCGCCTTTGGGAGTGCGCTGCGACTGACCGGGGGGCATGAGGACATCGACGGGCGTCGCCGGCCGGGTTCGCTTTCGGGAAGGCGGCGGGCGGGCCGGTGAGTAACCTCCTGCAGCTTCTGCTGGCCGGGCTGGCGACAGGGGGCATCTATGCCCTCGTCGCCGCCGGCTTCGCGCTCCTCTGGCAGACCTCGCGGACCATCAATTTCGCCCAGGGCGAATTCGTGATGCTGCCCGCCTTCTTCGTCCTCGCCGGCACCGAGTGGCTGGGGCTGCCCTTCTGGCTGGCGGTCCTGCTCGGGCTGGCGCTGGCATTGCTGTTGCTGGGGCTGCTGTTCAAACTGCTGGTGATCGACCCGCTGCTGCCGCAGGGGGTGCTGCCGGTGGTGATCGCCACCATCGCCGTCGGCATCCTGCTCAAGGAAAGCGTCAAGGAGTTCTACAGCGCCGAGGCGCAGCCCTTCCCGGCGCTGACGCCCGCGGGCAGTCTGGACATTCTCGGGGCCGTGCTGTCGTTGCAGGATCTGGCGGTGCTGGCGGTGGCCGCTCTCGCTATCCTCGCCATGCATCTCTTTCTCGGCCACACCCGG
>JALSRW010000629.1 GCA_026984595.1 Alphaproteobacteria bacterium | reverse complement strand
GCCGGCGAGGATCGCCGGGCCGCCCGCGCCAAGGCCGACGAGGTGATCAAGAAGCTCCGCGCCATGCGGCTCGCCAAGGCGGCCGAGCTGGTCGAGAACCCGGTGGACGAGGCATTGGCCTACTACGGCTTTCCGGATGCGCACTGGCGGCGCATCCGCACCAACCATCCCCTCGAGCGCATCATGCGGGAAATCCGACGTCGAACCCGGGTCGTCGGGGCGTTTCCCGACGGCGAGAGCGCCCTCGACTTGGCCACGGCCGGGTCGAGGCACATCGCGGGGTCCCGATGGTCCCTGCACAAGTACCTCAACATGGACCTGCCGAGAGAACGGGAGATCGCTAAGGTCGGATCACCCATCAGTCTAAAAGTGCGAAAGATTCTGGACACTACCCGCGGGGCGGTACCCCCTGCGCTACTGGATCACTCCCACCCAGGGAGCGTGCGGCCCGACCTCGGCGGCGGTGAGCGTGATCGGAGTCCGGACCGGCACCGAACTCGTCGGCCGGACCGTCGTGTTCCTGTGATTGCCGTAGGCAATGCTGCCCGAGTGATTCTCCACCAAAGTTAGATCCGCAGGATAGGTGTACGTATTAACATTATACTGATGACCAATCTTCAAACTTCCCGTACAATTTGCAAGATGTACATTGCGACAAGCCGCATGATATTTCGGACCAATATTTTGATTATAATCTTGATCACCTGACAAAAGTCTAATGGTGTTGGCAAGGGTATTCCATATTTTATGATCATAGCGGTTTGCAATGATCATACCACTACCGTCGAACCGGCAGCCCAGGATCTCATGACAACATCCATCCCGGAGCTGCACGTCACCGGGCGCCGTCATATGCACCCGGTCGAGGATCATTTTTCCGGCTTTGAAGTCGAACAGAGTACGATCCCGAGGAACGGTACCATAGCAGAGCCGGATGGTCCAGTAAAGCCAATTCTCCGGTCTGGAAGTCTTAGCATAGTCTCCCATTGCCTCGACGAATTGTGCGTTGGGCTTGCTGTAGGCGACACCGCTCGGCCCCCCGGTGAAAAGACAACGTTCGATGACGAGGTTCTTCATGACATCACCGTCAGCGAACGAGCTGCCCCAGTAGTTGCCCCAGATGCCGGAATAGATCGTGGAGTTCCAAGGCGATCCGCCACCAACCTCGGCAGTCGTGTAGAGACGGATCTCGCAATAATCGATTCGACAATCCGTGCCCTTGCGACAATGAATGCCGGTCGAGGCGGCATCCGCCTTGAAGGGCGGCCAGATCCGGCAGCGGCGGACGATGTTGCGCGTGCCCCGGAGCCTGCTCTCCGCATCCTTGAGATCCAGGCCCCAGAGCATCACGTCCCGGCTCCCGGCGGTGAAATCGAAGCCGCCCGGAAGGTGTGCTCCGAGCGGATTCACGGACCGAACGACCACCGGATGCATTTGCGTACCCTGCGCATCGATGACGAGCCTCGAATTGCCGTAGCTGCCATCGGCCAGAACGATATGGTCGCCAGGCTGCACCGCTGCCAACGCATTGTCCAGTTCTGCACGTGTTGAAACCCGGATAATGCGCAGAGGGGCCGGGTATTCCCCGGAAAGCGAATCGATGGCGACAGCGACATCGACCCGTGCCTCGGCGCTCTTCGTACCGTTGCCGAGCGTGTAGGTGAAGCTGTCGCTTCCGGTGAAGCCGGCGAACGGCGTGTAGTGGAGCTTGTCGCCGACGAGGGTGACGATGCCGTTCTGCGGTTGCTGCCCCAGCGCGAGGCTGGTGCCGGTGGGCAGGTAGGAGACTGCCAGCGGATCGATCTCGACCCACTGCCCGGGCGTGGTGCTGACCGAAAGGGGAGCAGCGACCGGGGATTCGCCGCCGTCCGTGAACCGCTCCCCGTCGCCGATGCCGTAGAAGGCGGAAGGATCCAGGAGATTGTGCGCTTCCGCGGCGATCCGTCCGGCGGCCGGAATCGAGGCCGAGATCCGCACCTCGTCGATCAACCCGATCCAGGATTTGGCGGTATTCAAGGCACCGAGACCGATCGACAGCGGCTGGCCGGCCACCATGCTGGTTGCGCCATTGGCCACCGTCCCCTGCTGGCCGGCGAGCCCCGCCCAGCTCGCCACCACCTCCTCACCGTCGACATAGAGCTTGGGCAGCGTACCGGCCTGCCAGGCGGCCGCCAGCACCTGACGCTCACTGCTCTGGATCCCGCTCGGCCCCTCGATCTGCACGCTGCCGTCGCTGGTGGCGAGAGCGAACTTCACAGTTCGCGAGGCGCCGCCAAAATAGCCGCTGCTGTCGTAGAGCAGGCCGATGCCGACATCGCCCACGGAGGCCGCGGGATCCCCCTGCCGGACGACATACGCGTCCCGGTTACCGAGAATTGCCGGATCGGCCTGAACGACTGCCTGAATGTACAGGGCACCCAGGCCACTCAGGAACATGCCGTCACCGAGCCTTTCGTCGGCATTGCCATCGAACCTTCCGCTCGCACCGACGAGTTCACTGCCAGTGACACCGGCGAGCGTCAAGTCGCGGCCGTTGCCGCTGCGGTCGCGACCCGATTGGGTGTCCCAGACCGCGAGATAGCCCTGCCAGACGCCCGTCGGATTCTCTTCCGACACCGTCAGCCCGGACTTGCCGTGATAGAGGAACAGATGCAGCGATTGGGCCTGATCCCAAGAAGGAATGCGGACCCAGGCCAGAAGCTTGCCGGCGACCGGATCGTAGCTGTCGATCTCGTGGTCGAGTTTGGTACCGTCCTCGAGCTCGAAGCGCAGATCGAAGCCCTGATCGCTCTCGATATTGCCGCCATTGGCCAGGCTCTTGAGCCAGTCGCCCTGCTCCTCGACCCGCAGCACGAAGTCGGTGACGCTCTCGGCCGACTCCCGGGGTGGGATCAGCAGCCGCCGGCGATGGCCGTAGCCGTTGGCATAGGTCTGGGGCGGCGGCGGCGCCACGGTGATCCGCACCTCGCCGCTGGCCCGGCCGCCCCGCGCATCGGTGATCGTATAGGTGAAAACGTCCTCGCCGGAAAAGCCGGGATCCGGCGTGTAGGTCAGGCTGCCGTCGCCATTGACCGCCAGCCTGCCATGGGCGGGAAAGCCGAGACTCTCGAGCTGTAGCGGATCGCCATCGGGATCGCTGTCGTTGGCCAGCACGTCGATGGTCACCGGGGTGTCGAACGCGGTACCGACCGGATCCGCCACCGCCACCGGCACCGTGTTGGGACGCTCGACCCGGATCACGATCGTTCCCGTAGCACTACCGCCGCGGCCGTCGCCGAGTGTATAGGTGAAGCGGTCCTCGCCGGAGAAACCGGGATCCGGCGTGTAGGTCAGGCTGCCGTCGCCATTGAGTGCGAGCCTGCCGGAGCCCGGCATGCCGAGGCCTTCGATGCGCAGCGAATCGCCGTCGGGATCCGTGGCTGCACTACGCGGATCGAACACCAGCGGGGTGTCGACGGTGGTCGAGAGCTCGAGCGTTCCCGCCGTCGGCGGAAGATTGCCGCGCTCCACCCGGATCGTCACCGTCGCCGTCGCGGATCCACCGCGGCCATCGTCGATGGTGTAGGAAAAGCGGTCGGTTCCAAAAAACCCCTGCTGCGGCCAGTAGGTCAGGGACTGGTCGGGATTGATGGTGACGCTGCCATAGGCCGGAGTGCCGAGCGCGGTGATGTGCAGCATGTCGCCATCGGGATCGCTGTCGTTGGCCAGCACGTCGATGGTGATCTCTCCGGCCACGGTGACCGCTTCGTCGTCCTCTCCCCCGGGCGGCGAATTGGATGCCAGCACGGTGATCGTCACCGTACCCGCGGCCGTCGCTCCGTCGGCGTCGCGCACCGTGTAGGTGAACTGGTCGACGCCCGAGAAGGCAGCATCGGAGGTGTAGGTGAAGGTCTGGTCGGGATTGAGCACCAGGCTGCCGGCGGCGGGCTGGGTGAAACTGTCGATGACCAGGGAAGAACCGCTGTCGTTGGCACGCACATCGAAGGTGACGGCCGTTCCGGCGGTGGTGATCACGATATCGGGGGCGGTGGTGGGCAAGGCCGATCTCCTTAGGAGGATACTCCGTTGCCTTGCGTTATAGTAGGGTTATCTACCTATTGCAACCACAGATCACTCCCCGGACGAGCCGCATGCCATACCCGTCCGGATCCCCTTCCCTCGCCGCCGATCCATGCCGCGTGTCCCCTTGCACGCGTAGGCGGGTATATGGTATTCTGCCACCTCCTCAGGAACGTCGCGGCGAGATCCCGGCCTTCTCGCGCCGGACGAACACACTAACGAGATTTTAACGGAGCGGCGCTAGATCCTGTTTGAGGCTGCAACCCCGGGATGTATGCTCCGCTTTGCCGCACGCTTTTTCGAGGATCGCCGCCTTTGCCTTCCGCCGTCCCCTTCCGCCACAGCCCGGCCTCCCAGGCCGTGGCCGGCCTCACGGCCTGCCCGGAAGCGGTGCTGCGGGGCATCATCGCCCAGCTTCCGGTGGCGATCGCCCTCTTCGACCGCCGGCTCCGCTGCCGGCTCGCCAATCCGCGCTGGGCGACGGAACTGGACCTGCCGACCGATCCCGCCGGTGGCGACGGGCGGGATCGGCGGGCCGTCGCCCTCCGCACCTTCCACGCCGTCCTGCGCGACTGCCTGACCGAGGAAGCCCCCTGCGGCCTCGCCCTCTGCTGGCCGATCACCGCCGATCTCTGCCGATCGCTGCATCTGGAACTCCATCCCTTTCTCGAAGAGGAGACGGTGAGCGGCATCCTGGTGCTGGCGACCCCGGCGGCGGAAACCACATCCTGCAGGTATCCGCTCGATCGCCAGAGCTCCCAGCTCGCCCTCGCCGGCCAGATCGCCCGGGTCGGCTACTGGTCGCACGACTTCCGCACCGGTGAGGTCTTCTGGTCCCCCGAGATCTGGCGCATCACCGGCCGCGATCCCGAGCAGTTTCCGCTTTCCCTCGAAAGCCGCTACGAAATCTTCCATCCCGAGGACCGCGAAGCACACCGGCGGGCCTGGGAAGAGGCGATCCGGACGGGCGCCGACTTCAGCCGCCGCTGTCGTATCCTGCTGGCCGACGGCAGCATCCGTCACGCCCTTTCCAGAGGGATCTGCCAGAGGGATCCCGACGGCCGCATCGTCGGCTATTTCGGCATTCTCCAGGACATCACCGCCCAGATCGAGACCGAGCGGCGGCTGGAAACCGAGATCCGGGAGAATGCCTTCTACCGTCGCCTCATCGAGACCCTGCCCGATCAGGTCTGGGTCAAGGATCCCGCCGGTCGCTATCTGCTCGTCAATCCCGCCACCGTCCGGGAGCTGGGATGCCGCCGTCCCGAGGAGATCCTCGGCCGCACCGATGCCGATTTCCTGCCGAAAGCCCTCGCCGACCGCTTCGCCCGTGACGAGCGTGTCGTTCTCCGCACCGGGCGCAGTCGCATCGCCGAGCGCCCGCTGCTGCGCGAGGGCAAGCGGGTGGGCTGGCTCACCGTGCTCCTCGTTCCGCTGGAGAACGAACGGCGGGAGGTCGTCGGTATCGTCGGGCACGCCCGCGACGTCACCGAGGCCCGGGCGGCGGATCGCGCCCTCGCCCGGGAACGCCGCCGGCTCGAACGTCTCACCCTGCATCTGAGCGCCGCCAAGAAGGAAGCCGAGGATGCCCGGGATCTGCTGCGGGCCGCCACCGCGGTACTGTTCGACGGCTTCGCCCTGTTCGATCCCGAGGACCGGCTCATTCTCTGCAACGAGGCCTTCAGCTCCCTTTACGATGCCTCTCCCGACCGGCTCGCGGGGCTGACCTTCGAGCAGCTCCAGAGCCTGCCCGCCTTTCGCGCCAAGCTCGGTCTCGACGAGGAAGCCTTCGCCGTCTGGCTGCAGCAGCGCCTCGCCCATTTCCGGCGCCGGAATCCCCAGCCGCGCGAGGTCAAGGTCGGCGATCGCTGGTTCCTGGTCCAGGAGCGCCGTCTCGGCGACGGTTCCCTCGTCCTCTGCCGCGCCGACATCACGCCGCTCAAGACCACCGAAATGGAATTGCGGGAGATCGCCGGCGCCTTCGCCCGCGCCAAGGTGGAGGCCGAGCAGGCCCATGATCTGTTGCGCGAGGCCACCGCCGTCCTGTCCGAAGGCTTCGCCCTGTTCGATCCCGAGGACCGGCTCATTCTCTGCAACGGCAGTTTCGCCGAATTCTACGGGATGCCTCCGAAGGCCCTGGAAGGGCGGCACTTCTCCTGGTTCGCCAGAACCTATCTGGCCCGCCACTATCCCGAACTCGAACCCGATCAGCGCGCCGCCCTGCTGGCCTCCATCCTGCGCAGCCACGAGAGCGCCGATGGCAGTCCCCGCGAGATCCGGGCGGCGGAGCGCTGGTATGTGATGCGCTGTTCGCGCATGCTCAACGGCTGCCGGGTGCTGTTGCGCAGCGATGTCACC
>JALSRW010000628.1 GCA_026984595.1 Alphaproteobacteria bacterium | reverse complement strand
GGACCGGGTCGTCCGTGACCTGCGCCGCGGCTACTACACGCCGGCGCAGGCGCGGGACTGGTTCGGGGTGGTGGTCGACGAAACCACGCTGGAAATCGACCCGGCGGCCACCGAAACGCTGCGCGCGCAGGCCGCCGGCGAAGGGTGAACGTCAGGCCTTCTTTTCCTCCAGCGGGCAGGTGGAGAGACCGAGCAGCTTGTAGGCCGGACAGGAGCCGATCAGCCCGGTCACCAGCGGAATGATGCCGATCCAGCCCCAGTTCGTCTGCGGCCCCCAGAACACCAGACCGATCAGGATCAGGCCGACGACGACGCGAATCACGCGATCGATGGTGCCGACGTTGCGGGTCATGGGCTTCCCTCCGAAGGTGCGCAAGCCGGTTGCGGTACATGCAACCTAGCGCCGGCGCCGGCCGTGGCTCCGTAACATTGTCACCGAGCGCGGGCGGTGAGTTCGGACAGGGCCGCGGCGTCGAGGATCTCGATCGCGCATCGGCGCAGCCGCACCCAGCCGCGCCGCTCGAATTCCTTGAGCTGACGGCTGACCACTTCCCGTGCCGTGCCGAGTTCCACCGCCAGATCCTGATGACGTACTTCGAGCAGCCCGTCCGAACAGCGACCGCGATCCACGATCACCGCGGCGAGTCGCACATCCACGCGCGCGAAAGCCACCTGGCTCACCAGCCCCAGGAGATCGGCGAGGCGCACCGCGAAACTGTTGAACACGATGCGGCGAAACGCCCGCGAGCGATCGAGGAGCTCCTCGAACAGGGCGCGCGGCACCAGCAATGCGTGCAGCTCCGCCTCCACTACCCCCTCCGCCTCGTAGCGGTTGCCGGCCATCAGGCAGCAGGTGGTGAGGATGCAGCTCTCGCCGCGTCCCACCCGGTAGAGCACGATCTCGTGCCCTTCGGCATCGACGAGCTGCACCCGCACCGTGCCGCGGGCAACGAGCATCCAGCCGGAGCAGCGATCGCCCGGCCGGAACAGCACGCTGCCGGCAGGAATGCGGATGCGCCGGGCGGCATCCAGCAAGGATCCGCGGATCTCGGGCTCGAGTGCGGCCAGCGCCGGGATCTGGGTCACTGGATCGCGGCTCTGCTCGTCCATCGCATGCTCACCGCAGACGCGAGGAGGCGTGCGAACGCACGGCCAGCGGTACCTGGCGGCGCTGGATCAGGTAGAACTGCCAGTTGGGCGAGTAATCGGTCACCCGGATCTCCATGGTCACCGCCTCGCCCGGTCGCACGATGCCGTCGTAGAAGGTCACCGCATCGATCGGCTCGTCGGTCTGCCAGACGGCCTCGAAGCGGTCGGAGCGATAGAGTCGCATCCCGCCCATCGTCTGGGCGAAGGACAGGCCGTCCTCGAACGGACTCGGGCGTGATTTGAGCTCCCTGAGCTCCATTTCGAAGCTCGACCAGGACCTCCCGGTGCGGTTGCGGACCACCTTGACCAGCGCGAAGCCGACCACCGGCCGGCCGCCGAGGCGGTTGCCGAAGCTCGCGCGGACTCCGCGAATGGTGAGGATCGCCGGCCGTTCATCGTCGAAGATTTCCTCGACCAGAACGAACGGATCGGCGGCGGAGCCGCTGCCGCTTCCCTCGAGGATGACGAATCCCCCTTCCTCGTCGCTGAAGGTGACCCCATTGAGGGTCACCGGCTCCGCCCGCAGCGCGGCACCGAGCGTGACGACGGCGATCAGCAGCGTGAAAGCACCGGCAATGCGCATCTCCCTCGTCCCCGAACGACCGAAGACTCCCTGATCATAGGCTCACCGGTCGATCAGGAAATCAAGATCTGCGGGGATCCCGGTCCGTGCCGCCGCCTGCCGCCTGCACCAGGCGAAGGCGGCGCGCTGGCGGGCGTACAGGACGCGCCTGGCGGCGGCTCCCTCCGCGGGTCCGTCATAGGCGCCCTCCGCGCGCAGGGCGGTGAAATAGCCTTCGCCGGGCAACCCGTCGCTCTTGCGAACGACGAGGCAGGCGAGATCGGGGCCGCCGCGTGCCTCCACCCGCCGGCAGACCTCTCCCAGATCGCGGCACAGGGCGGCCACGGTGATCGGCGTCACCCGGCGGCCGAAATGGCGCAGGATGGCACCGTAGGTCAGAGGCTCGCCACGGCTTCCGGCATCGATGAGCAGTCGCTCGAGCGCGTCGATCTCGACCATGACGAGGCTTTCCTCTAGTTTCGGGGCCAGCATGAGAGCAGCGGACGGGCTGCGCAAGCCCGCCTTTCGGCGAACGCCTCTACCGGGCGTCGGGCGATTCGCTGTGGTCGGTGTCGCCTGTGGCCCTTGCCGGACGCCCGCACCTGGACATCTATGGGTTTCCTGAACAGCTTCGCATGCATGCACCGAGGAGAAGGCAGGAGAGACCCGTGCCCAGCAAGCTGCACCCCGCCCCGTTCCTCGCCGCGCTGGCGGCCGCGCTGCTCGGCCTCCTTCCCGGCCCCGCCACCGCTCTCGAGAAGGTCACCTTCGGCACCAACTGGAAGGCCGAAGCCGAACATGGCGGTTTCTATCAGGCCAAGGCCATGGGCCTGTACGAGAAATACGGGCTGGAGGTGACCATTCGCCAGGGCGGCCCGCAGGTCAACCACGCCCAGCTCCTGGCCGCCGACAAGATCGACTTCAACATGGGCGGCAACCTCTTCAGCCAGTTCAACTTCGACGCCCAGGGCATCCCCGTGGTCACCGTCGCCGCCTTCTTCCAGAAGGAGCCGCAGGCGCTGTTCGCCCATCCCGGCTCGGGCATCCGCAGCTTCGAGGATCTGCGCGGCCACAAGCTGTTCCTGAGCACCGGCGGGCGCATGACCTTCTGGCGCTGGCTGAAGGCCGAGTTCGGCCTCGAGGAATCCCAGGTGCGTCCCTACACCTTCAACCCGGGACCCTTCGTCGCCGATCCCGACAGCGTCCAGCAGGGCTATGTCAGCTCCGAGCCCTTCGCCATCGAACGGGTCGGCGGCTTCGAGCCGGTGGTGCTGCTGATGGCCGATGCCGGCTATGATACCTATTCGACCATTCTCCAGGTCAAGCGCCGGATGGTCGAGGAGCGGCCCGAGGTGGTGCAGGCCTTCGTCGATGCTTCGATCGAGGGCTGGTACCATTATCTCTATGGCGATCCCACCCCCGGCAACGAGCTCATCAAGCGCGAGAATCCGGACATGACCGATGCGCAGATCGCCTTTTCGCGCAAGGCCATGATCGAATACGGGCTGGTCGATTCGGGCGATGCGCTGAGCCTGGGCATCGGGGCGATGACCGATACCCGCTGGCAGAGCTTCTTCGAAAAGGCGGTGGGCTGGGGACTCTATCCCGCCGATCTTCCGTACCGGCAGGGCTATACCCTGGCCTTCGTCAACAAGGGGCACGGCCTCGAACTCAAACGGCGGCTGCTCGGAAAATGAGCCCGGCCGTGGCCGAACCGGTGGAGCACCGGGCGCCCGCGGGCGAGGGCGAGGAAGCCGCGGGCGCCGCCGGGCCGCTGTTCGCGTTGCGCGACATCGGCAAGACCTTCGCCAACGGCACGGTGGCGCTGGACGGCCTCGACTTCACGGTCGGCCGGCACGCCTTCGTCAGCCTTCTCGGGCCCTCGGGCTGCGGCAAGAGCACGGTATTGCGGCTGATCGCCGGCCTGACCCGGCCCTCGCGCGGCCGGCTGGTCTGGCACCGGCAGATCGCCCGCGGCGATATCGGCTTCGTCTTCCAGGAGCCGACCCTGATGCCCTGGGCCACCGTGTTCGACAACGTCCGGCTGCCGCTGCGGTTGCAGGGCCGCGGCCGCCAGGAGGTTCGCGAGGAGGTGGAGCGGGCGCTCGCCATGGTCGGTCTCGAGGAATTCGCCGGAGCCTATCCGCGGGAACTTTCGGGGGGCATGAAGATGCGGGCCTCGATCGCCCGGGCGCTGGTCACCCGGCCCCGGCTGCTGCTGATGGACGAGCCCTTCGCCGCTCTCGACGAGATCACCCGGTTCAAGCTGAACAACGAACTTCTGGACCTGTGGGCGCGGGAGAACTGGACGGTGGTCTTCGTCACCCACAGCGTCTACGAGAGCGTCTACCTGTCCCAGCGGATCCTGGTGATGGCCTCGCGCCCGGGCCGCATCACCGCAGAGATCCCGATCGACGCTCCCTATCCGCGGGACGAGGCGTTTCGCCTCTCACCGGCCTATACCGAAGCCTGCCGCAGGGTCTCGGCCGAGCTGCGGCGGGCGATGGGAGAGTGAGCGATGGCTGTTGCACTCGAGACCGAAACCCTGACCGCAGCGGTGCCCGGCGGCGCGCGGCGGACCGGCGCGCGGCTGGAGCTGGCGGTGCGCATCCTCGGTCCGCTGGCCCTGCTGGCCCTGATCCTCGGCGGCTGGGAGCTGCTGGTCCGCGTCAACGAGATCCCGCCCTACATCCTGCCCGGACCGGTGGCGGTGCTGCAGAGCCTGGTCGACGACTGGCAGTCGCTCTACCCCTCGCTGCTGGTGACCCTGCGCATCACTTTCCTGGCCCTCGCCGTGGCGGTGATCGGCGGGGTGGGGCTGGCGATCCTCTTCTCCCTGTCGCGCTGGATCGAGATGAGCCTGTTTCCGCTGGCCGTCATCCTCCAGGTGACGCCGGTCGTCTCCATCGCCCCGCTCATTCTCATCTATGTCGACAACATCACCCTGGCGCTGTTGATCTGCGCCTGGATCGTCGCCTTCTTCCCGATCCTCTCCAACACCACGCTCGGCCTCGCCAGTGCCGACCACAATCTGCGCGATCTCTTCGAGCTCTACGGCGCCAGCCGCTGGCAGCAGCTCGTCCATCTGCGGCTGCCCTCGGCGCTGCCCTATTTCCTGGGCGGCCTCCGGATCGCCGGCGGCCTCTCGCTGATCGGGGCGATCGTCGCCGAGTTCGCGGCCGGCACCGGCGGCACCGGCTCGGGCCTCGCCTTCCGCATCCTGGAGGCCGGCTGGCGCCTCGAGATCCCGCGCATGTTCGCCGCCCTGCTGCTCATATCCATGGCCGGCATCCTCATCTTCCTGGCCTTCACCGCCCTGCAGCATCTGCTGCTCCGGCGCTGGCACGCAAGCGCCACCGCCCGCGAAAGGTGAAACCCGCCGGTACCGCCCTGCTTCTGCTGCTGGTGGCCCTGACCGCGCTCGGCCCCACCGCCATGCAGATCTTCATTCCCGCCCTGCCGGCGGTACGGGATGCCTTCGCCAGCAGCACGGCCATCGTCCAGCTCACCTTCAGCCTGTCGACCCTGGCGATGGCCGCGAGCACCCTGATCGCGGGCCCACTCGCCGATCGCTTCGGCCGACGGCCGGTGATCCTGGGCGGACTCGCCTTCTTTCTGCTGGGTACCCTGATCGCCCTCTTCGCCACCTCGATCCCGCTGCTCGTACTCGGGCGCACGGTGCAGGCCGCCGGCGGCGCCACCGGCTTCGTGCTGACCCGAACCATCGTGCGGGATCTGTTCGGCCGCGAGGATACCGCGCGCATCATCGCCTATCTGACCATGGGCATGGTGGTGGCGCCGATGCTGGCGCCGGCGCTGGGCGGGCTGCTCACCGACCTCTACGGCTGGCGCAGCGTGTTCCTGGTCGGCGGCGCCGCCGGTCTTCTGGTGCTGATGGCCGTGCTGCGCCATCTGCCGGAGACCCACCGCTTCGAGCGGACCGCCGAAGGTCCGCGCGCGATGCTGGCCGGCATGGCCCGCCTGCTGCGCATCCGCGCCTTTCAGGGCTACGCCGCCACCGGCGCCTTCTCGATGTCCCTGTTCTTCTCCTTTCTCGGCGGCGCGCCCTTCGTCACCGTCGAGGTGCTGGAGCGGCCGGCAAGCGAATACGGCCTGTTCTTCATGCTGGTCTCGCTCGCCTTCATGCTCGGCAATTTCCTGGCCGCCCGCATTTCCGTCCGGATCGGCCTCGACCGCATGATCCGCGCCGGCAGCAGCGTGGTGCTGATCGTCGCCACGTCGGCCATTCCGATCATGGCCCTGGGCGGCTGGAACCTGGTCACTCTGTTCGCGCCGATGACCGTCATCGGCTTCGCCCAGGGCACCGCCCTGCCCAATGTCCAGGCCGGCGCCATCAGTGTCGATCCGCGGGCCGCCGGCGCCGCCTCCGGCCTCGCCGGCTTCATCCAGATGGCGATGGCCGCGCTGGCGGTACAGATCGTCGGCACCGTCCAGAACGGCACCCCCTATCCGACCCTCCTGGCCATGCTGGTCTGCGCCATCGGCATGGTCGGCGGCAGCCTGTGGACCCGCTCGGCCGGCAGGTGACGCGCGCGGCGCCACGATCCATGTGCGAAAACTCGTTGCGGCACGACTGTGCATCTTCCATCGGTAACCATTGTGTAAGATATCTGGGGTAGGGATGGGACGACGAGACGGATCGAAGAGGGGGTCCATGGACACCGACGGCGCGGTGCCGGCAGGAGCCGCATCCTGATGTCGTT
>JALSRW010000627.1 GCA_026984595.1 Alphaproteobacteria bacterium | reverse complement strand
GCCGCCGCCGCCATCCTGCTCACCCTGTTCACCCTGGCCATGCGCAGGACCATCCTCGGCATCGCCATGCGCGCCGCGGCAACCCATTTCACCATGGCGCGGATGCTGGGCGTGCCGGCCAATCTGATCATCTCCACCGCCTTCGCCATCAGCGGTCTGCTGGCCGGCGCGGTGGCCCTCCTGTGGCTGGGGCGGATCGGCACGGTGGTACCCAGGGTCGGTCTCGAGCCGCTTCTGATCGCCTTCATCGCCACCGTGATCGGCGGCATGCGCAGCCTCGAGGGGGCGGTTCTGGGTGGCTTTCTGCTGGCCTTCATCGACACCGCCCTCAACTACACCCTGCCCCAGGACCTCCTGAAGTTCCGCGACGCCTTCACCTTCAGCCTGGTGATCCTGATCCTCCTGTGGCGGCCGGCCGGTCTGGTGCGCGGCCCGGCCACCGGCCAGCGGACGTGAGGCGGCGATGCACGCACGCAATCTCCTCACCCTGACCCTGCTGGTCGGCTCCATCCTGGCGCTGGCGCTGGCTGCCCAGTTCCTGGAGGTGCGCCTGTTCGTGCGCATCGTCACCAACCTCTTCATCATGATGGTGCTGGTGATCGGCCTGCAGGTGTTCATGGGCAATTCGGGCATCCTGTCGTTCGCCCATGTGGGCTTCATGGGAGTCGGCGCCTATACGACAGCGGTGCTCACCATCCCGCTGCGGATGAAGGGCATGGCCCTGCCCGACCTCTACCCGCTGGTGGCCGGGCTCGAGCTGGCGCCGGAACTGGGTATTCTGGCGGGCGGGCTGGTGGCCGCCCTGATCGCCGCGGCCATCGCCTATCCGCTGATGCGCCTGTCCGATGCGGCGGCGGTGATCACCCTGTTCGCCCTGCTGGTGGTTCTGCACACCATTATGCTGCATTGGAGTGCGGTGACCAACGGGCCGCGCACGCTGTTCGGCCTGCCGCGCGCCACCGATCTCACCCTGGCCGCGGTGGTGGCCGCTCTCACCGTGCCGGTGGCGCTATTGTTCAAGGAATCGCGCGTGGGACTGCTGCTGCGGAGCAGCCGTGACGACGAGGTGGCGGCGGCGGCACTGGGTGCCCGGGTACCCTTCCTGCGCTGGCAGGCCTTCGTGCTGTCCGCCTTCCTGGCCGGCATCGGCGGCGCGCTCTGGGCCCATTTCATCACCTCCTTCTCGCCCAAGGCTTTCTACCTGAAGGAGTCCTTCGTGATCCTGGCGATGCTGGTAATCGGTGGCCCCGGCACCGTCACCGGGGCGGTGGTGGGCACCTATCTCGTCACCCTCGCTTTCGAGAGCCTGCGCGCCCTCGAAGCCTGGCTCAACCGCGCCCAGATCTTCGCCGAGCAGGTGGTGGGCCTGACGGAGGTGGTGCTGGCGCTGGCGATGATCGGGGTGCTGGTGCTGCGTCCCGGCGGGCTGGTGGCCACCCGCGAGGTGGGAACCTGGCTGCTGCGCCGCCGCTCGAAAAAGGGAGAAGAGCCATGAGCTGGAAGACGGCCTACCGCTCCTTCTACTATGCCGACGCCGAAGAGCCCGAGGACATCCGCCTCGACCCGGCGGAGACCGCCTTGCTGGTGATCGACGTCCAGAACACCTACATGCAGCCCAAGGAGGATCCCGCCGAGCAGGCGCGCTGGGAGCCCTTCTTCACCCGCATGCGGGAAACCGTGATCCCCAACATCGCGAGATTGCTGGAAGATGCACGAAACCGCGGGGTGGAGCCGATCTTCGCCCGCATCGCCTGCCTCAAGCGGGACGGCCGCGACCGCTCCCTGAGCCAGAAGAAGCCCGGCTTCAACTATCTGTTGCTGCCCAAGGACGGCGAGGAGAGCCAGATCGTTCCCGAGCTGGCGCCGCGGGACGACGAGATCACCGTCCTCAAGACCACCGACAGTGCGCTGACCGGTACCAATCTGCGGCTGATCCTGCACAACATGGGCATCCGCAACGTCGTCGCTACCGGTATCTTCACGGACCAGTGCGTGTCCTCGACGGTCCGGAGTCTCGCCGACGAGAGCTTCAACGTGGTGGTGGTCGAGGACGCCTGTGCGGCGGGCACCATGGAGCTCCATCGCCACGAGCTCGAGGTGATCAACATGATCTACTGCCACGTGGTCCGGGCCGAGGAGCTGCTGGGCTTCTACACGCGTTGAGCCCATCGGGTTGACATCGGCGGGACGGGGGCGCCACCCTGTCCGCAACCCGGCGGGCCGACCGCGGGCAGTGAGGGGTACGAGGGCCGCATGTTCGACTATTCCCTGGTCCACTGGACGACCTTTCTGAGTGCGGCCCTGCTGCTCAACATCGCACCGGGACCGGACATCGCCTTCATCCTCGGCCACACCGTACGGGGCGGAAGAGGCCAGGGTTTCGCCGCCATGTTCGGAATCTGGACCGGGACCAGCGGGCACGTGCTGATGGCGGCACTCGGCCTGTCGGCCGTTCTCGCCACCTCGGCGCTGGCCTTTTCGGTCGTCAAATGGGCGGGCGCCGCCTATCTCGTCTGGCTCGGGATCCGGGCACTGCGGTCGCCCGGCGGCAGTTTCGTCGCCCAAGGCGCCCCTCGAACGAGAAGTATCGCCACCGTCTACCGCCAGGGCATTCTCGTCTCCCTCCTCAACCCCAAGGTCGCGGTGTTCTTCCTCGCGTTCCTGCCCCAGTTCGTGGTCGCCGGAGCGGGCCCCGTCTGGGCCCAGCTCCTTCTCCATGGCAGCCTGATCATCCTCGTCGCCGCCCTGATCGAGCCGCCCCTCGTGGTGGCCGGCGCGGGGCTGGTGGAACGGCTCCGCGGCAGTCCGAGGCTGGGCCTGTGGCTGGACCGTGCCTTGGGCGGCCTCTTCCTCGGCCTCGGGGTCCGGCTGGCCATGACCAGACCCTGAGCGGCCGACAGGGCGGTTCTTCCCGGCCGATCCCTCCGGCGCCGGCAACGGCCGTCCCTTTGACAGCTTCGAGGGAACCCGGCAATCCTGCATTCGTGTCGAGAAAGAGGTCGTGAACACGCTGGAGGGGAGGTGGAACATGGCCTTGCATGCCTGCGACCGCAGAAACCGTGCCGGAAACGAGATGCATCAGGCAACCTTCGCGGCGGCGGTCGCCCTGCTGCTGGCCGGCGGGCCGGCGCTGGCCGCCGGCACCGATTGGCCGGTCTACGGCGGCAACACGGCGAACTGGGGCTACAGTGAACTGGCCCGGATCGACAAGAGCAACGTCGGGAACCTCGATCTCGCCTGGGCCTTCTCCCTGGGCACGCTGCTCTCCCAGGAGAGCCGGCCGATCGTCGTCGACGGCACCCTCTATGTGACCACTTCCGCCGGTCCGCGCTACGTCTATGCGCTGGATGCCGCCACCGGCGAGATGAAATGGCAGACCGGCTTCGAGATGCCCGAGGGCGTGCAGCAGTACGGCTGCTGCGGCCAGGTCAACCGCGGCCCCGCCTATGCCGACGGGGTGCTCTATGTGGGCCGTCTCGATGGCAAGCTGACGGCGCTGGATGCCGAGAGCGGCAAGGAGCTCTGGACCGCCGAGGTGGTGGACTACACCCAGGGCGCGGTGATCACCTCGCCGCCCCTGGTGGTGAAGGACAAGGTGATCGTCGGCTTCGGCGGCGGCGAATACGGGGTGCGGGGCTATGTCTCCGCCTTCGACGCGAAGACCGGCGAACGGCTCTGGAAGACCTGGACCATTCCCGGTCCGGGTGCCCCCGGCAACGAGAGCTGGAAGGGCGATTCCTGGAAGCACGGCGGCGGCGCCGCCTGGCTGGTGGCCTCCTACGATGCGGAGCGCAACCTCGTCTATTACGGCACCAGCAATCCCTCGCCCTGGAACGCCGCGGTGCGCGGCCCCAACACTTCGGATTACGGCCCCTTCACCAACAAATGGACGGCGGCGACCATCGCCCTCGACGCCGATACCGGCGAGATCGTCTGGGGTTTCCAGGGCACCCCGCACGATGCCTGGGACTACGACGGGGTCAACGAGCTGGTCCTCGCCGATCTCGACATCGATGGCGACGGCAAGACCGAGCCGGTGGGGCTGAAGGCGGACAGGAACGGTTTCTTCTTCGTCCTCGACCGCAGCAACGGCAAGGCGCTCCGCGCCGATCCCTTCGTTACCGTCAACTGGGCCGAGGGCTACGATCTCGAGGCCCAACGGCCGATCGAGAATCCCGCCAAGCGCCCCGGCGTGGGCAAACGGGCGGTGGGCATCTGCCCCAATCTCATCGGCGGCAAGAATTGGCAGCCGATGGCCTTCAGCCCCGATACCGGCCTCGTCTACATCCCCTCCAACAATCTCTGCATGGACATGGAGGACAGCGAGGTCGAGTACCGCCGGGGCATGTTCTATCTGGGCAAGGAGTTCCCCACCAAGGAAGGACCCGGGGGCTATCTCGGCGAACTCGTCGCCTGGGATCCGGTCCAGGGCAAGAAGGTCTGGGGCGCCAAGGAGAAGTGGCCGTTCAACGGCGGTGTGCTGACGACGGCGGGCGGGCTGGTGTTCGCCGGCAATTACGAGGGGCTGCTGCGGGCCTTCGATGCGAAGACCGGCGAGCTGCTGTGGCAGAAGCGGCTGGGCTCCGGCATCCATGCCGCACCCATCACCTATGAAGTGGACGGCAAGCAGTATGTGGCGGTGGTGGTCGGCCGCTCGCAGACGATCCCGGGGTTCCTGGGGGACATCGGCCGCCGCATGTACGCCGCCGTGGCACAGGGCGGCATGCTGTTCGTGTTCGCCCTCGACGGCTGAGGTCCGGCATGGCCTCGCGTTTCGTCGTCCCGGGCCTCCTGGCCCTGCTGCTCGCCGCCGCGGCCGCGCCGCCGGCGGCGGCAGCCCCGCTGCGGGTGTGCCTCGATCCCGACAACCCGCCCTTCTCGATGGCCGAAGGGGAACGCCACGGCATCTATTTCGATCTGGCGACCAGGATCGCCGAACGTCTGGAGCGGCCGCTCGAGGTGGTGTGGTGGCCGACCAACATCGGCAAGCGGGCGATCCGGCTCGAGCTCCTGTCCGGCAAATGTGCGGCGATGATGGGGGTGCCCTTCGTCGAGGGGCTGATGGGACCCAAGGTGAAGGTCGCCGGGCCGCTCTTGGATCTCGGCTATGCCCTCGTGTTCCCCGAGGAGAGGGAAATCCGCGGCATCGAGGACCTCGCCGGCGAGCGGGTGGCGGTGGTCTTCAACACCTCCGCGGCCAACGCGCTGGCCACCCGCGACGATATCACCGCGGTCACCGTGCGCGAGCCGGAACAGGCCCTGGAGCTGCTGCTCGAAGGCCGGGTCGATGCCGCCTTCGTCTGGGACGCGGTCGCCGGCTGGTACGATCGCACGCGCGCGCGAGGCAAGCTCTACATCCTCGCCGTCGAGGGGCCGCGGATGCGCTGGCAGTCGGCCATCGGCGTCGCCCGCGGCAACGAGGAACTGCGCGACCGGCTGCAGGAGCTGCTGCCCGGGCTCGAGCTGGAGATCGACTATCTGTCCAAGCTCTACGGTCTCGGCCAGGACGCCAGCATCCGCTGGGACTGGCTGTCCGCCGCCCCCGCCCCTTCCGGTCCGCCGTCCCGGAAGGCCGAAGAAGATGCCGGAGAAAGCGTGCAACTGGCGGCCATCGAAGGGGATCCGGAGGAGGGGCGCAGACTGTTCGATGCGGTGCTGGGCTGCGCCCATTGCCACGGTCCGGGCGCGGTGGGTCCGGACCGGCCGCGCGATCTGCGGCTGATGCGCTGGCGCTACGGCGAGGACTGGCTGGAGATCTACTGGCGCACGGTTCTCGAGGGACGACCGCGGACCGAATCGGGTCTCGCCATGCCTTCCTGGAAGGATGCCGCGAGCCGCGAGGAGCTCGCGGCCATCCTCGCCTGGCTCGACAGTCTCCAGCGCAGCGAATAGAAGGGCGGCGGCAGCGGGAGCCGTTTCCCACCGCGAGAGAACAAAGGATTTCGCCCATGGAGATGACCGGCGAATACCGCATCCCGGCGCCGCGCCAGCGGGTGTGGGAGGCGCTCAACGATCCCGAGATCCTCGAGCAGTGCATTCCCGGCTGCGAGGAACTCCAGAAGACCGCGGAAAACGCCTTCGAGGCACGGGTGATGGCCAAGGTCGGGCCGGTCAAGGCCCGCTTCAAGGGCAATGTCACCCTCTCCGACATCCACCCGCCCGAGAGCTATGTGATTTCCGGTGAAGGCAAGGGTGGCCCCGCCGGTTTCGCCCGCGGCAGCGCCACCGTGCATCTCGAGGAAGACGATGGCGCGACCATCCTGCGCTACGAGGCCAAGGCCGATGTCGGCGGCAAGCTCGCCCAGATCGGCTCCCGTCTGGTTCAGGGCACCGCCAAGAAGATGGCCGACGAGTTCTTCGGCAGGTTCACCGAGGTGGTGACCGCGCGCGAGGCGCCGGAAGCGGTGCCCTCGGAGGCCGCTCCGCCACCCCCACCACCGACGCCGGAAGGG
>JALSRW010000626.1 GCA_026984595.1 Alphaproteobacteria bacterium | reverse complement strand
GGTGCCGCCGTTCCTGCATGCGGTGACCGCACCCCGGGTGATGACCCGCTTCGATCCCTGGAGCAACATGCTGCGGGTGACGGCGGCCACCCTCGCCGCCGCGCTCGCCGGGGCGGATGCGATCACCTCCCTTCCCTTCGACCATGCGGCGGGATTGCCCGACCGCTTCTCGCGCCGCATCGCCCGCAACACCCAGCTCGTGCTGGCCCTGGAAAGCCGCCTCCACCACCCGATCGACCCCCTGGGGGGAAGCTGGTTCGCGGGCTGCTTCTGCGACCGGCTGGCGGAGAAAGCCTGGGACCTCCTGCGCCGGATCGAGGCCGAGGGCGGCATGTCCGAAGCGCTGCGCCGGGGCTTTCTGCAGGAGAAGGTGGCGGCGATGCGCGAGCGACGCCTTCGCGAGATCGCCCGAAGGCGGGAACTGCAGGTGGGAATCGGCAGTTTCGCCCATCTCGAGGAGACACCGCGGCGTCCGCCGGAACCCGATCTCGCCGCCCTGCGCGGGCGCCTGACAAAAGCCCGGACGGCGGGGCGGCTCGCCTCGGTACCCCGGGGGACACCGACGATCCCGACGCTTCGCCCCTGGCGTCTGGCCGAGCCTTTCGAGCGGCTGCGGGAGCTGAGCGATGCCTTCCTCGCGCGCGAGGGGCGCCGGCCGGCGGTGCTGCTCCTGTACCTCGGCCGGCCGGCCGAATGCATCGCACCCGCGACGCTCGCGAAGAATCTGTTCGAGGCGGGGGGCATCGCCGCCGTCGAAGCGACGGCCACGGGAACATCGCCGGATCTCGACGGGTTCGATCCGGCGCGCACGCCGTTCGCGGTGCTATGCGCCGGCAGCCCCGATCCCGGCGACCGCGCCACGGCCCTCGCCCGCGGCCTGCGCGACAGGGGCGCGAAACGGGTCTATCTCGCCGGTGGCGAGGCGGAGGGGTTCGACGCGGTGCTGCACGAGGAGATGGACGCCCTGGCCCTGCTCGAGGATGCCTGGCGGGCCCTCGGGGAGATACCCGGATGAGCCGCATTCCGGATTTTTCGAACCTTCCCCTCGATCCCCTGCCCGGCGGCGGCACAGGCTCCCGGTGGGAGGCGCTGCTCGCGGCCGAGACCTGCGGCGGGGCCGAGGATCTCGCCTGGACCACACCGGAGGAGATCCGGCTGGCACCGCTCCATGGCGAAGAGGATCGGGAAGGGCTGGATTTCCTGGACAGTCTGCCGGGCCTGCCGCCCTATCTGCGCGGTCCCTACCCGACCATGTACGTGACCCGGCCCTGGACCATCCGCCAGTATGCCGGCTTCTCCACCGCCGAGGAGAGCAACGCCTTCTACCGAAAGGCCCTCGCCGCCGGCCAGCGGGGCCTGTCGGTGGCCTTCGACCTCGCCACCCATCGCGGTTACGACAGCGACCATCCGCGGGTCGCCGGCGATGTCGGCATGGCCGGGGTGGCGATCGATTCGATCCTCGACATGGCCCGCCTGTTCGAGGGGATACCGCTGGATCGGATGAGCGTGTCGATGACCATGAACGGCGCGGTGCTGCCGATCATGGCGCTCTACATCGTCGCCGCCGAGGAGCAGGGCGTAGCGAGGGAGAAACTCACCGGGACCATCCAGAACGACATCCTCAAGGAGTTCATGGTCCGCAACACCTTCATCTTCCCGCCGGCCCCCTCGATGCGCATCATTTCCGATATCTTCGCCTACTGCGCCCGGGAGATGCCGAAGTTCAACTGCATCAGCATCTCCGGCTACCACATGCAGGAGGCGGGGGCGACCGCCGATCTGGAGCTCGCCTACACCCTGGCCGACGGCGTCGAATACCTGCGCACCGGCATCGGCGCCGGACTCGGCATCGACGATTTCGCGCCCAGGCTCTCCTTCTTCTTCGCCATCGGCATGAACTACTACATGGAGATCGCCAAGCTCAGGGCGGCGCGCATGCTGTGGGCCAAGCTCGTCAAGCGCTTCGCGCCCCGCGATCCGCGCTCGCTGATGCTGCGCACCCATTGCCAGACCTCGGGCTGGTCGCTGACCGCCAGGGACGTGTTCAACAATGTGGTGCGCACCTGCATCGAGGCGCTGGCGGCCACCCATGGCGGCACCCAGTCCCTGCACACCAACGCCTACGACGAGGCGCTGGCGCTCCCGAGCGAGTTCTCGGCCCGCATCGCCCGCAACACCCAGCTCTTCATCCAGCACGAGACGGGCATCCGCCGCACCGTCGACCCCTGGGGCGGCAGCTTCTTCCTGGAGAGGCTGACCCACGACCTCGCCGCCCGCGCCTGGGCACATATCGAGGAAGTGGAGGCGATGGGCGGCATGCTGAAGGCGATCGAGAAGGGACTGCCCAAGCTGCGGATCGAGGAGGCCGCGGCCCGCACCCAGGCGCGGATCGATTCCGGCCGTCAGCCGATCGTCGGCGTCAACATCTTCCCCCTCGACGAGCCCGAGCATGTCGAAGTGCTCCGGATCGACAATTCGGCGGTGCGCGCGCGCCAGATCGAGAAGCTGGAAAGGCTGCGCCGCGAACGCGATCCCGAGGCCGTCGAGCGGGCTCTGGCCGCCCTTTCCGAATGTGCCGAGAGCGGCCGCGGCAATCTCCTGGCGCGCAGCGTGGAGGCGGCGCGGGCGCGGGCCACCGTGGGCGAAATGACCCGGGCGCTGGAGCGAGTCTGGGGCCGGCATGTGCCCGACAGCCGGGTCATCCAGGGAGTCTATGCCAGAGAGGTGGGCAAGGTGTCGAATGTCGAGAAGGCGCGGCGTATGGTCGAGGAATTCGCCGAGGCCGAAGGCCGGCGCCCCCGCATCCTGGTCGCCAAGATGGGTCAGGACGGCCACGATCGCGGCCAGAAGGTGATCGCCTCCGCCTTCGCCGATCTCGGCTTCGATGTCGATATCGGACCGCTGTTCCAGACTCCGGACGAATGCGCCCGTCAGGCGGTCGACAACGATGTCCACATCGTCGGCGTCTCCTCGCTGGCGGCCGGTCACCTCACCCTGGTGCCGGCGCTGGTCGCCGAGCTTCGCAAACGGGGCCGCGACGACATCATGGTGGTGGTCGGCGGGGTGGTACCGCCACAGGATTACGAGGCCCTGAAAGCGGCCGGGGTGGAGGCCATCTTCGGACCGGGCACGGCCGTCGCCGATGCCGCCACCGATCTCCTGGGCAAACTCTCCGAACGTCTCGGCCATCGGCCACGGGCGGCCGAATAGGACGGGCTTGACAGCCGCGGGCGGTTGGTCGACTGCTGCAGCGCAACAGAAACGAGCGGGGGAGATCGTCGCATGGCGATTGCCAAAGTCGGCATCGTCGGTGCCGGAACCATGGGGACCGGCATCGCCACCAATCTCGGCCAGCACGGCATCGAGGTGCAGCTCTACGACAACCGCCCCGAGGCGGTGGAGACGGCGATCGCCGCCGCCCGCAAATTCTACGCCCGCCAGGTGGAGAAGAAACGCATGGAACCGACGGCGGCCGAGGCGGCGGGAAAGCGCATCGCCGCGGTCGCCGATCTGGCCGCGATGGCCGGCTGCGATCTGGTGATCGAGGCGGTGTTCGAGGATTTCGAGCTCAAGGCCGGGCTGTTCGAGACCCTTTCGCGGCTCCTGCCCGAACGCACCCGGATCGCCACCAACACGAGCTGCCTGCGGGTCAGCGATCTGCAGAAGCATGTCGCCGCGCCCGGGCGCTTTCTGGGCCTGCACTATTTCAGCCCGGCCCAGGTCAATCCGGTGGTCGAGGTGGTGCGCGGCGAAGCCACCGAGGAAGCGGTGATCGAGGAGGCGCTGGCCTTCTGCGAGGCCACCGGCAAGCTGCCGATCCGTTGCCGGGACTCCTTCGGCTTCGCCATCAACCGCTTCTTCTGTCCCTATACCAACGAGGCCGCACGGGCCCTCGACGAGGGGCTCGGCAGCACCGCCGAGATCGACGCGGTGGCGCGAGAGGCGGTGGGTGCCGCCGCCGGCCCCTTCTTCGTCATGAATATCATCAAGCCCCGCATCAATCTCCACGCCATCCGCAATCTCGCCCCCCTCGGCCCCTTCTATGCCCCCGCCGCCTCGATGATCGAACACGGAGAGGCGGATCGCGGCTTCGAGATCGGCGAAGCGGGCGAGATCCCGGAGAAACGGCGGCGGGCGATCGCCGACCGGCTGCTGCTCGGGGTCTTCCTGCCGGTGCTCCAGGCCCTCGACGAGGAAGTGGCGGCTCCCGCCGATTTCGACACCGGTGCCCGCGAGGCCCTCAAGTTCGCGAGGCCGCCCTGTGCGCTGATGGACGAGCTGGGGCAGGAGGAGGTGGCGCGGATCCTCGCTCCGGCCCTCGAGCGCTACGACATCCCGGCACCGGAGGCCCTGGCACGGGTGGGACGGCTCCGGGGATAGCGGCGCCGCTTCCCGGGGGATCGGCGTTCGGGGAAATTTTTGTGCGCTGCAACATTTTTCCCTTGCGGCCCGGCCGGCCATTCCCTATCTTTTGTGCGCCGCAGCAATTATCCCCCGGAGAACTGCCATGACCAGCAAGACCGCCAGCAACCCCGTTCCGAACCTGCCGAAGTTCGATCTCGACGCGCTCATCGCCCTGCAGAAGGCCAACCTCGAGACCTTCTTCGCGGCCCAGAAGATCATGTTCGACTTCACCCAGACCGTCGCCAAGCGGCAGACCGACCTGCTGAAGGAGGTCTTCGCCAAGGCCGAGGGCATGATGAAGGGCTTCGACGTCAAGAAGCAGCCCCAGAACTACGTGGAAGAGGCCAAGGCCGCGATCGAGAAGGCCGTCGCCGATTCCAAGGAGCTGATGGATCTCGGCCTCAAGGCCCAGAGCGAGGTCGTCGACCTCTTCGTCAAGCGCGCCACCGCGAACTTCGACGAGGTCAAGAAGCTCGCCGCCTGAACCGGCGACTTCCGACATTCCCGGCGAGCCCCGCGGCTTCCGCGGGGCTTTTCGTTTGTCCGCGGCATCGGCGTCGCCGCGCGATGGCGGTTGCCCCGGCCGCCGTAGCGGGCTCAAATGCCCGCCGTCGCCGGGAACCGATCGGGAGCATGCCATGGAGCGCGATCCGCAGCATCTGCATCTGCCCAGCGCGCGCGAGGATCTCGAGCGCGCGACGTCACGCGTGGACACTCCGCAGACCCGATCGCCCAGCTATCGGCTGGCCTTCGCCGATCCCGAATTCATGCTGCGCGAGGAGCTGCGCCCGGTGCGGCTGCAGCTCGAGCTCCTCAAGCCGGAACTGATCCTCCAGGAACACGAGATCGAATCGACCATCGTGGTCTTCGGCTCCTCCCGCATCCCCGCCCCCGAGGCCGCCCGCAGCAGGCTCGAAGCGGCCGAGGCGGCGCTGCGGGAGCATCCCGACTGTCCGGTGACGCGCAGAAAGACGGCGGCCGCCCGGAAACTGGTCGAGCGCTCGCGTTACTACGAGGAGGCGCGGCGCTTCGCCCGCCTGGTATCGGAGGCCGGTCAGCGGGACGGACCGCGACGCTGGGTGGTGATCACCGGCGGCGGACCGGGCATCATGGAGGCCGCCAACCGCGGCTCCCACGATGTCGGCGCCAAGAGCATCGGCCTCAACATCACCCTGCCCCACGAGCAGGCCCCCAACCCGTACATCACCCCCGAACTCTGCTTCCAGTTCCACTATTTCGCCCTGCGCAAGATGCACTTCCTGATGCGCGCCCGCGGTCTGGTCATCTTTCCCGGCGGCTTCGGCACCATGGACGAGCTGTTCGAGACCCTGTGCCTGGTGCAGACGAAGAAGGTCCGTCCCCTGCCGGTGCTGCTGTTCGACGAGAGCTACTGGCGCCGGGTGGTGGATTTCGAGGCGATGGTCGACGAGGGGGTGATCGATCCCGAGGACCTCGAGATCTTCCGCTATGTGGAGACCGCCGAGGAGGCCTGGGCCTGCATCCGCCGCCATTACGGGCTGGAGGCGGCGGCCGCGCCGCCGACCGGCGGGAGGGACTGAGATGCCGACTACGCTCGCCTTCCACGGTGCCGCCTCCATGGTCACCGGATCCTGTTTCCTGATCGACCACGACGGCACCCGGTTCCTGGTCGATTGCGGCATGTTCCAGGGCAACAAGACGATCCGCGAGCTCAATTACCGGCCTTTCCCCTTCGTGCCCCAGGAAATCGCCTTCGTTCTCCTGACCCACGCCCATATCGACCATTCGGGACTGCTGCCCAAGCTCGCCAAGAAAGGCTTTTCCGGTCCCATCCACGCCACCGAGGCGAGCTGCGACCTGCTCGGCTTCATGCTGCCGGATTCGGGGCACATCCAGGAAAGCGAGGTGGAGCATCTGAACAAGCGCAACCGCCGGCGCGGGCGGCCGCTCGTGGAGCCCATCTACACCCGGGCCGAGGCGGAGGCCACGCTGCGCCAGCTCTCCCCCTGCGAGTACGGGCGCTGGCTGCGGCCGGCGCCGGGGATCCGCGCCCGCTTCTGGAACGCCGGCCACATCCTCGGTTCGGCCTCCATCGAGATCGAGATCTCCGAGGGC
>JALSRW010000625.1 GCA_026984595.1 Alphaproteobacteria bacterium | reverse complement strand
GCCCTTCGGTCTCACCGCCCAGGAGCAGAACGCCTGGTTCTACTACGGCGGCGGCCAGGAGCTGGCCGACAAGGTCTACGCCGAGATGGGCGCCAAGTTCTTTCCCTCCGGCAACACCGGCACCCAGATGGGCGGCTGGTTCAACAAGGAGATCCACGGCCTCGAGGACTACGAAGGGCTCAAGATGCGCATTCCCGGCCTCGGCGGCGAGGTGGTCAAGGCCGCCGGCGGCATCGTCGTCAACCTGCCCGGCGGCGAGATCCCGCCGGCCCTGCAGTCGGGGGCGATCGACGCCACCGAATGGGTGGGCCCCTACAACGACCTCGCCTTCGGCCTCTACAAGTCGGCCAAGTATTACTACTATCCGGGCTGGCACGAGCCGGCCACGGTGCTCGACTGCTTTATCAACATGAAGGCCTGGGAGAGCCTGCCCGGCGATCTCAAGGCGATCGTCGAGGCCGCGAACCGGGCCGTCAATCTGGCCGTGCTCAGCGAGTTCCAGGCACGCAACAACGACAGCCTCGACGTGCTGATCAACGAGCACGGGGTGGTGCTCAAGAAGTTCCCGGACGAGGTGCTGGACGGCCTCGGCGGTCTCGCCGGCCAGGTACTGACCGAGCTCGCCGACCAGGATCCGCTGTCGCGCGAGGTGTTGGACAGCATTCTCGATTTCCGTCGCAAGCTGATCGCCTGGACCAAGGTGTCCGAGCAGTCCTACATGACGGCGCGTCTGTTGCCCTTCAAATATGCGGAGCCCCGCAAGGGCTGAGCCACCACCGACGGCTCTGTCCGGAAAGCGGCCCCGCGGGGCCGCTTTCTGCATTCGGGCTCAGCCGAACAGCAGCTTCGGCAGCCAGGTGACGAGGTCGGGAAAGGCGGCGATCACCGCCAGACCGGCGAGCTGGAGGACGACGAAGGGGACGATGCCGCGGTAGATGTCCATGGTGGTGACCGAGCGCGGCGCCACCCCCCGCAGATAGAACAGGGCGAAACCGAAGGGCGGGGTCAGAAAGCTGGTCTGCAGGTTGATCGCGATCATCACCCCGAGCCATACCGGATCGAGATCCATCATCAGCAGCACCGGCCCGACGATGGGCACCACCACGAACACGATCTCGATGAAGTCCAGGAAGAAGCCGAGGACGAACATCAGGGCCATGACCATGAACATGGCGCCGAAGGCGCCACCCGGCATGTTGTGCAGCACATCGGTGACGATCTTCTCGCCGCCCAGCCCGCGGAAGGTCAGCGAGAACACCGAGGCGCCGAGCAGGATCACGAACACCATCGAGCTGACCATGGTGGTCTGGCGCATCACCTCGCGCAGGATGGAGAGGTTGAGCTGGCGACGCATCAGCGCCAGCAGCATGGCCCCGACACTGCCCACCGCGGCCGATTCGGTGGGGGTGGCGATGCCCGCCAGAATGGAGCCGAGCACGGCGAGGATCAGCAGCCCGGGCGGCACCAGGGCGACCATCACCTGACGCCCCAGCCCTTCCCGCTCCTCGCCGATTTCGACCAGCGCCGGCGCCGCTTGCGGGCGGAAGAAGGCGACCGCCACCTCGTAGGCCAGATAGAGGCCGACCAGCACCAGCCCCGGCAGCATCGCCCCGGCGAACAGATCGACCACCGAGACCGGCTCCGGGGCGAAATTGCCGAGCGCGAGCTGGGCCTGGGTGTTGGCGCCCTGGAGAATGTCGCCCAGGATCACGAGCACGATCGAGGGCGGGATGATCTGCCCCAGGGTGCCGGAGGCGCAGATGGTGCCGCAGGCGAGCTTGGGATCGTAGCCGGCTTTGAGCATGGTGGGCAGGCTCAAGAGCCCCATGGTCACCACCGTGGCGCCGACGATGCCGGTGGAGGCCGCCAGCAGCATGCCGACGACGGTCACCGAGTAGGCGAGACCGCCCCGGAGGGTGCCGAACAGCAGTCCCATGGTTTCGAGGAGCTGCTCGGCGATCTTCGAGCGCTCCAGCATCACCCCCATGAACACGAACAGGGGCACCGCCACCAGCACCTCGTTGACCATCACCCCGAAATAGCGGGACGGCAGCCCGCCGAGGAGGCGCATGTCGAACTCACCCATTTCCCAGCCGATGGTGGCGAAGGCCAGGGCGGTGCCGGCCAGGGAGAAGGCCACCGGGAAGCCCAGCAGCAGAACGCCGCAGGTGGCCGCGAACATGACCAGGCTGAGGATTTCGCCGGTCATCGGGCGTCCGCCGCGTCCTGGGCCAGCAGCAGTTCGGTCCGTCCTCTGAGGGCCAGCAGTGCCTTGGCCGCCAGCGACAGGCCCTGCAGCCCGACCAGCACCGCGAACAGGAGAATCACGCTCTTCAGCAGGAACAGCCCGGGCATGCCGCCGGCTTCCCGCGATTCCTCGAGCTTGCTCCAGGATTCGGCGACATAGGGCCAGCTCTCGTAGAGAACCACCAGCACCAGCGGCAGCAGCAGGAACAGCGAGCCCAGGAGATCGACCCAGGCCTTGTAGCGGATTCCGGCCGGCCGGTAGAAGACATCGACCCGGACATGGCCGTTGTGCAGCAGGGTGTAGCCGGCACCGAGCATGAAGACGATGCCGTGCATCCACACATAGATCTCCTGCACCCAGACCAGACCCCAGTTGAAACCGTAGCGCATCACCGCCACGGTGAAGGTCACCAGCACCATGGTCAGGGTCAGCCAGGAAACCGCCCTGCCGACCCCCTCGTTGATCCGGTCGACGATTCTGGCGAAGGCTTCGAGCTTGTGCATGGGCGTGCCCTATTCTATTGCCGCGCCGGGAGCGGAATCCGCCGCACCGACCCCTGCTTACACGGCGGGACGGGAGCTGGCCAGACGGCGGCCCTGCGCGCCTCCGTCGCGGTTTCCGGCGGAGCGCGGCGTCACCAACTGGCGAGACGGAGGCCGTCGGCAGCAAGGGAGGGACCATGTCGGAACGCTTCAGGGCGCTGGTGCTCGACCGCGAGGACGGCAACACCCGCTCGCGCATCGAAGATCTGCCCCTCGACGCCCTGCCCGAGGGCGAGGTGTTGGTGGAGGTCGTCTATTCCTCGCTCAACTACAAGGACGGGCTGGCAATCACCGGCGCCGGCAAGATCATCCGCGAATTCCCCTTCGTGCCGGGCATCGATCTGGCCGGCCGGGTGCGCGAATCCACGGTACCCGGATATCGGCCCGGCGACCTCGTGGTGCTGACCGGCTGGGGAGTCGGCGAGCGGCACTGGGGCGGCCTGGCCGAGCTCGCCCGGGTCCGGGCCGAATGGCTGGTGCCGCTGCCCGAGGGACTCAGCCTCGAGCATGCCATGACCATCGGTACCGCCGGCTTCACCGCCATGCTCTGCGTCATGGCGCTGGCCGAACAGGGGGTCGGGGCGGATGCCGGCGATGTGCTGGTGACCGGGGCCAGCGGCGGGGTGGGCTCGATCGCCACCGCCCTGCTGGCGCGGCGCGGCTATCGCGTGGTGACCGCCACCGGCCGTTCCGAACTCGCGGAATATCTGCAGGGGCTCGGGGCCGCCGAGGTGATCGACCGCGCGAGCGTTCTCGAAAGCGGCAAGGCCCCGCTGGCCTCGCAACGCTGGGCCGGGGCGGTGGACACGGTGGGCGGGGCGATCTTGGCCGCCCTCCTGAAGGCACTGCGCTACGGCGGCACCGCCACCGCCTGCGGTCTGGCGGGCGGCGCCGAGCTGCACACCACCGTCTTCCCCTTCATTCTGCGTGGCGTCAAGTTGATCGGAATCGATTCGGTGTACTGTCCGCAGGAGCGGCGCCGTACCGTCTGGCAACAGCTCGCCCGGGAACTGGACGCGGCCCTGCTGGATCAAATCACCACGGTGGTGCCCCTGGAGAAAGCGCCGGAAATCGCGCGAGGATTTCTCGAAGGAAAGATCCGCGGAAGGGTCGTGGTGGCGATCCGGGACGAACACTGACGATTCCGCGAGCGAACTTCCAGCGGCCGATCGGAACTTGCATTGCAAGCCGCCGGCGACGTGCTATAAGCGCGCCGATCCTTCGACCGGCGGTGGCAAGAGGTGTCCCCTCGCAGGCCTCTCCGGCCGCCCCCTGTGAGCCATGCCGACTGTATTCGTACTCAACGGCCCCAACCTCAACCTCCTCGGCCAGCGCGAGCCCGAGATCTACGGCCGTCACAGCCTCGAGGAGATCGCCGCCCGCTGCCGCGAGGCCGGCCGCCGGCTGGGCCTCGAGATCGTGTTCCGCCAGACCAATGCCGAAGGTGAACTGGTGAACTGGATCCAGGAAGCGGGTACGGAAGCCGCGGCACTGGTGCTCAACGCCGCCGGCTATACCCACACTTCGGTCGCCGTCCTCGATGCGCTCCGGACCTTTCCCGGGCCGATCGTCGAGGTACATCTCTCCAACCCCTATCGCCGGGAAGCCTTCCGCGCCCGCTCCTATGTGTCGCTGGCCGCGGACGGCATCATCTGCGGCCTCGGCGCCACCGGCTATGTGCTGGCCCTCGAGGCCGTCGCCGAGCGCCTGCGGAACCGCCGCGACGAGACCGACCGCGAAGCATGAAGATGGCCAGCATCGACATCGACATCGCCTATATCGAGAAGCTCGCCGAGCTCCTGGAACGCACCGGCCTTTCGGAAATCGAGATCGGCCAGGGCGAAACCCGGGTGCGGGTCGCCCGCCACCTCCAGGCCCGTGTCGAATACGCGGCCCCGCCACCGCCGCCACCGCCGCCGCCCGCGGCGGTGGAAGCGCCCCCGCCCGCCGCCGAGCCCGAGCCGTCGAATCCGGGTGCCGTCACGGCACCGATGGTGGGCACCGTCTATCTGGCACCGGAGCCGGGTGCCGATCCCTTCGTACGGGTCGGCGACCAGGTCCAGGAAGGACAGACCCTGCTGATCATCGAGGCGATGAAGGTGATGAACACCATTCGTGCGCCGCGCGCCGGAGTGGTGACGCGGATCCTGGTCGAGAACGCGCAGCCGGTCGAGTTCGGCGAACCGCTGCTCGTCATCGAATGACGCAGCCGCCGTGATCCGCAAGCTTCTGATAGCCAATCGCGGCGAAGTCGCACTGCGGGTGCTGCGGGCCTGCCAGGAGCTGGGCATCGCCACCGTCGCCGTGCATTCCACCGCCGACACCGATGCCATGCATGTGCGCCTGGCCGATGAAAGCGTCTGCATCGGGCCGCCGCCGGCCAAGGAATCCTACCTCAATACCGCCGCCATCCTGGCCGCCGCCGAGATCACCGGCGCCGACGCCATCCATCCGGGCTACGGTTTTCTCTCGGAGAATGCCGATTTCGCCCAGATGGTCACCGAACACGGCTTCACCTTCATCGGCCCTTCCGCCGAACATATCCGGGTGATGGGCGACAAGGTGGAGGCCAAGCGCCACATGCGCCGGCTCGGGGTACCGGTGGTGCCGGGGAGCGACGGTCCGCTCGGCGAGGAGGAGGAAGCGCGCCTGCTCGCCGGGGAGATCGGCTATCCGGTCCTGGTCAAGGCGGTGGCCGGCGGCGGCGGGCGCGGCATGGTGGTGGTCCGGGACGACAGCGAGCTCGCCCGTGCCCTCAATATCGCCCGCAACGAGGCGCGCGCCGGCTTCGGCGACGATCGCATCTATCTCGAGAAGTTCCTCGACCGGCCGCGTCACATCGAGGTGCAGATCCTGGGCGATCTGCACGGCAATGTGGTCCACCTCTTCGAGCGCGACTGCTCGATCCAGCGGCGCCATCAGAAGGTGATCGAGGAAGCGCCCTCGCCGGTGCTGACCGAGGAGGAGCGGCAGACCATCGGCGGCATCGTGGTCGAGGCCATGGCCGCCCTCGGCTATGTCGGCGCCGGTACCGTCGAGTTCCTCTACCAGGACGGTGCCTTCTATTTCATCGAGATGAACACCCGCCTCCAGGTCGAGCATCCGGTGACCGAAATGATCACCGGCATCGACATCGTCCGCGAGCAGATCCGGGCCGCCGCCGGCCTGCCGCTGGGCTTCGACCAGGACGGCATCCGGCTGTTCGGCCATGCCATCGAATGCCGGATCAATGCCGAGGATCCGGAGACCATGCTGCCGTCTCCCGGTCGGGTGGAGGCCTATCATCCGCCGGGCGGGCCGGGGGTGCGGATCGATTCCGCGCTCTATGCCGGCTACCGCGTGCCCCCCTTCTACGACAGTCTGATCGCCAAGCTGGTGGTCCACGATACCGACCGCCAGCAATGTCTGCGGCGGCTGGCGCGCAGCCTCGGCGAATTCGTGATCGACGGTATGCCTTCAACGCTTCGCCTCTTGCGCGAAATCGTCGAAAGTGAGCAAATGCATGGCGGGGACTATGATATCGGCTGGCTCGAGCGCTTCCTCGATCGCCGTCGGACGTAGATTCGTACCCCGCTCGCCGCGTTTGCTCGGATGTCGATATGCAGGCACTGCCGCCGGAACTGATCATAAGTGCGTACGCCAATGGCCTGTTTCCCATGGCGCGCGACCGCCACGATCCCGGGATCCACTGGCTCGACCCCATCCGCCGCGGCATTCTTCCCC
>JALSRW010000624.1 GCA_026984595.1 Alphaproteobacteria bacterium | reverse complement strand
CGCGCTCGCTCGCCGCCAACGCCGCCTCCGCCTGCTGCTCGTCGGCAATACGAAGAAACCCGCGCCGTTCCTGGCTCTGGCGGAGGATCTGGGGGCGCGGGAAGACATCGACCTTCTCGGCTACCAACCCAATCCCGTCGCCTGGGTGGCACGAGCCGATCTGTTCGTGCTGTCCTCGCGCTACGAGGGCTTCCCCAACGTGTTGCTCGAAGCGCTCGCCTGCGGCACTCCCGTCGTCAGCACCGACTGTCCGCACGGTCCACGGGAAATCCTCGACAATGGCCGCTACGGCCGCCTCGTGCCGGTGGGTGATCCCGAGCGCATGGCCACGGCCATGCTCGAAGTGCTGGCGGATCCCCCGGAGCCGGATTTCTTGCGTGCCCGGGCGGCGGTCTTCGGCTACGAGGAAGCCATCGAGGCCTATGCGCAGGTGCTGCTCGGTCCACGGCCGACGGACCTCACGGGTCCGTAGCGTCAGAAGCGCCCGTCGTAGGGACGCTCTCCTATCGGACAGGCGATCACGGTGAACCCCCGGCGCCGACGTCCCTCCGCGATGGCCGAGGCGAGCGCTTCGCGATCGGTGACGGTCACTCCGGTGCCGCCCAGAGCCTGCGCCACCGCGGCGAAATCGGTGGTCCCGAAGGTGACCCCGTGGCACGGGTACTGTCCCATCCGCTGCTTGCGCTCGATCAGGGCCAGCGCCCCGTCGACGAACACCAGGACGATCACCGGCAGTTCGAGATCGCGGGCGGTTGCCAGTTCGCCGAGCACCATCTCCAGCCCGGCATCGCCGGTGCATGCCAGCACCGGTTCCCCGCCGGCGGCCAGGCTGTAGCCGATCGCCAGCGGCAGGGCGCAACCCATGGTGCAGAGCCCGGTCGATTGCAGCAATCTCCCGGGCCGCGCACAGGGCCAGATCTGACTCAGCAGGATGCGATGCGCACCGGTGTCCACGGTCGCCACCCCGTCCTCCGGCCAGACCCGCCGCACGGTGTCGATGACCGCTGCTGGCCCCCATTCCTCGGTCCGGGGAAATGCGGCAACCAGTGCCGCTTTCGCCGCTTCGATCTCGCCCGCCGGCCAGGGGCCGGAGCGGACGATTCCCGCCCCGAGGGCGTCGAGACCGGCGGCGATGTCGCCCACGAAACTGTGGCGGACCTGATGCACGTAATGGGTGTTGGGCTGCGCCACCAGTTCGACGACCGGAGCCCCCTGCGGCCAGGGATCCCGCCATCCCGCCCGCATCTCGATCGGGTCGTACCCCAGCAGGAGAATGCAGTCCGAAGCGCGCAGCAGGGGCAGCAGAATCGCATCCGCCTGCGGCGACAGGCCGGCCGCACCCAGTGCCAGCGGATGACGTTCGGGCAGGACGCCCTTGGCCTTGTAGGTGGTGATCAGCGGGATCTCGAACCGTTCGAGGAAGGCCGCGGCGTTGGCGGCGGCACCGGGCTGCAACAGGAGATCGAGCCCGCCGACGGCGATCGGGCGCCGGGCATCGCGCAGCAGAGCCCGCGCCGCTTCCAGATCGGGACCGAGCGCCGGGGCCGCCGGCGCCGGACGCACCCGCCGCGGCAGCGGGCCGCTGGCGGCCGCCTTCGCCACCCGCATCGGCAGATCGAGATGCACCGGGCCGGGCCGCGCATCGCCGGCGATCGCCAGGGCCTTGTCGATCATCGCCGCGGCCGCCTCCGGAACGAGGGAGAACGAAGCCTTGGTGACGGGGGTGAGGACGGCGCGATGATCGAAGATCTGATGGGTGTAGCCGACCGCATCGGCGGCATCGATGCAGCCGGTGAGGACGATCATCGGCACCCGGTCCTGATGGGCGTTGGCCACGACATTGACGAGATTGGCGACACCCGGGCCGAGGGTAGCGACCAGCACCGCCGGGGCGCCGGTTGCGTGGAACGCGCCTTCGGCCATGAAGCCGCCGGCATTCTCGTGCTTGCAGAGCACAAAGCGGATGCCGGCCCGCTCGAGAGCGTCGATCAGATGCAGCACCTCGCCGCCGGGGATGCCGAAGGCCAGCCGGCAGCCGGCTTCGGAAAGCCGCCGCGCGACGACTTCGGCGACATCAGGCAAGGCAGCGGCTCCGCGGCGGTGAGGTGGCGGCATCCTTGCGCAGATAGCCGTCCCGCGTCTGCGGCAGCCGCCGCCCGAGGATGCGGGAGGCGATCTGGGTGCGCAGCACCTGGGTGGTGCCGCCGCCGATGGTGAACATGCGCGCATCGCGCACCATCCGCTCCAGCGGCAGATCGCGCGAATAGCCGGCCGCGCCGAAGATCTGCAGCGCGTCGTTGGTGACGTCGATGGCGGTCTCCGCCGCCAGCACCTTCGCTTGGGCGGCCAGGGTCCGCTCCGGAAATCCGTTGCCGCCCGAGACCGCCGCCCGGTACAGCAGGGTCTGGGCGGCGGTGAGGCGGATCGACATGTCGGCCAGCATCCATTGCAGCCCCTGGAATTCGGCGATCGGCCGCCCGAACTGCTCGCGCTTGCGCGCGTGGTCGAGGGCGAGATCGAAGGCCCCCTCCGCGATCCCCAGCGCTACCGTACCGGCGCCAACGCGCTGTGCATTGTAGGCCTCCATCAGGGCCGCGAAGCCGCGCCGGAAGCCCTCCGGCGGCACCAGCGCCATCGCCGCCGGGACCTCCATGTCCTCGAACAGGATCTCGGTTTCGGGAATGCCACGCAGTCCCATGGTCGGCTCGCGACGCCCGATCACCAGTCCCGGCGTCTCACCGCGAATCGCGAGGAAGCCGCCGATGCCCTGCTCCTCGCCGTTTTCGAAGACGCGGGCGAACACCAGATGGAGGCGGGAGACGCCGCCGCCGGTGATCCAGTGCTTGCGCCCGTTGAGGACATAGACATCGCCATGCCGTTCGGCCCGGGTCCGCATGCTGGTGGCGGCACTCCCGGCCGTGGGCTCGGTGATGCAGATGGCCGGCTTGTCGCCGGCCAGCACCAGGGAAGCGGCGAGCGCCTTCTGCGCCTGTGTGCCGTAGCGCATGATCGCCCCGATCGCGCCCATGTTGGTCTCGACCAGGATGCGGGCGGTCACGCCGCAGGCCTTGGCCACCTGCTCGATGGCCAACACCGCATCGAGACAGGACCGTCCCTGCCCGCCGAGATCCTCGGGGATGGTCATTCCGAGGAGACCGGCGGCACGCAGCGCCTCGACATTCTCCCAGGGATACTGCTCGCTGCGATCGATTTCCGCGGCACGCGGTGCGAACAGTTCGACCGCGAGTCGCTGCGCCGTATCCCGGATCGCCCGCTGCGCGAAGGAAAGTTCGAACATGCTCCGCTCCCTCCTGCCCGCCTCACGCCGATGTGACCGGTTGGACGCGAAGAGACGGTATCCCTGCGCATTTTCCAAAGCAAACGAGTTCTTCTGAAGCATTGCATGCGCAATGCTCAATCAAGTCGCCGGCGGGACGTTCGCCCTTCGCAGTTCCACCAGCAACCCCTGGACGAGACGGGTTTTCGGATTGCCGCTACGCTCGACGATCCCGATCGGGCGTTCGCTCGGCGGGCGCCCCAGCGGCAGAAAACGCAGTCCTTCGCACGGCGGTCGCACCGGCCCCAGGGGCACGACCGAGACCCCGAGACCGTGGCGGACCATCGCCCGGATCGCCTCCAGCGAATCGATCTCCATGCCGATGCGAACGTTGATGCGGCGCCGACGCAGATGGCGGTCGATCAGCTCTCCGGCCCAGGTGCGGCGACTGAACTGGATGAAGGGACGCGATTCCAGAAGCTCGCGATCGCTTTCCCCGGTCAGCTCCGCCGGCGCGATGACCATGAGCCGCTCGCGCAGGAACTCGTGCCAGACGAGCCCCTCCAGCGGCTGCTGCGGCTCCGTCACCACCGCCACATCCAGCTCGGCGCGTCGCACCCGTGCCGCGAGCTCGGCGGAAAGCCCGCTGACCACGCGCATATGAACCTTGGGATGCGCGGCCAGGAAATCGGAGAGGGCGCGCGGCAGGATGCTGGCCAAGGCGGTGGGTACCGCCCCGAGCTCGAGGTTGCCGGCGAGCTCGCCACCGACGATGGTCGCCCGGATGTCGTCCCAGAGATCGACGAGCTGCCGCGCCCGGGCAACCAGGGCACGACCGGCCGGGGTCAGCAGGGGCGGACGGTGCCGGCGGTCAAACAGCGCCGTGCCCAGTTCCTGCTCGAGGGCCTGGATATGGAGGCTGACGGCGGACGGGGTGCGGCCCACGGCCTGCGCCGCGGCGGCGAAACTCCCCAGTTCGGCGATCGCCAGCAGGCTGCGGAGATGGCGCAGATCCATCCCTCGCCTCCGCTATCGCCGAAAGCCGCCAAGCGGTCGCGGAACGGCACACATCGCGAAACGGCCGGCCCGAAACGGAAAACACCCCCGGGTCGCCCCGGGGGTGTTCCTTGTTCGATGCGGAGTGGCGTCAGCCGACGCGCTTGAGGTTCTCCGCGGCGCTCTTGCCATTGCGGCCACGCACCAGCTCGTACTCGACCCGCTCGCCTTCCCGCAGCGTGTCCATGCCGGAACGCTCGACCGCGGAGATATGCACGAAGGCATCCGGGCCGCCGTTGTCCGGCTGAATGAAGCCATAGCCCTTGGTTGCATTGAACCACTTAACAGTACCGGTATTCAAGACGTACCTCGTAACCAAAACGTTCACGCCGGACAACGCGCCTCGGCGTGGGGTACTTCTGCATCTGTTCGGGAGAACACCGCGACCCGGGTCGCGAGACCGTGAAGGCGAGCAGAAAACCTGACCGGGAAGATACCCTGCGGCGAGGGAAAAGCAAGGGATTTTCCGTCTTCCCGCGAATTCGCCGTCACCCCCGCGCCGCCGGGTGCGTCAGAGCGGGATGTTGTCGTGCTTCTTCCACGGATTCTCGAGCTTCTTGCCGCGCAGCCAGCGCAGCGCATGGACGATGCGGCGGCGGGTTCCATGCGGCATGATGACATCGTCCACATAGCCCCGCGCCGCGGCGACGAAGGGATTGGCGAAGCGCCGGCGATATTCTTCGGTGCGGGCCGCGATCTTCTCGGGATCCCGGGCATCCTTGCGGAAAATGATCTCGACCGCGCCCTTGGGCCCCATGACCGCGACTTCGGCGGTCGGCCAGGCATAGTTGACGTCCCCCCGGAGATGCTTGGAGCTCATGACGTCGTAGGCCCCGCCGTAGGCCTTCCTGGTGATCACCGTGACCTTGGGCACCGTGGCCTCGGCATAGGCGAACAGCAGCTTGGCCCCGTGCTTGATGATACCGCCATGCTCCTGGGCGGTTCCCGGCAGAAAGCCGGGCACGTCGACGAAGGTGACGATGGGGATGTCGAAACAGTCGCAGAACCGCACGAAGCGGGCCGCCTTCACCGAGCTGGCGATATCGAGACAGCCGGCCAGCACCATCGGCTGATTGGCGACGATCCCCACGGTGCGCCCCTCGATGCGCCCGAAGCCGATGATGATGTTCCGGGCGAAGTCCTTCTGGAGTTCGAAGAAATCGCCCTCGTCCACCACCTTGAGGACGAGCTCCTTCATGTCGTAGGGCCGGTTGGGATTGGCCGGGACCAACGTATCGAGGGAGGGTTCCTCCCGCTCCGGATCGTCGAAGCTCGGCCATTCGGGCACGCCGTCGCGGTTGTTGAGGGGCAGGAAGTCGAAGAAGCGCCGCAGCTCGTGGATCGCCTGGACATCGTTGTCGAAGGCCAGATCCGCGACCCCCGAGTTCTGGGTGTGGGTCGAGGCGCCGCCGAGCTCCTCCTGGGTCACCGCCTCCTGGGTCACCGTCTTCACCACCTCGGGCCCGGTCACGAACATGTAGGAGGTGTCCCGGACCATGAAGATGAAGTCGGTCATCGCCGGGCTGTAGACGGCACCCCCCGCACAGGGCCCCATCACCATGCTGATCTGCGGTACCACGCCGGAGGCGAGAACGTTGCGCTGGAACACCTCGGCATAGCCGGCGAGGCTGGCGATCCCCTCCTGGATGCGCGCGCCGCCGGAATCGTTGAGCCCGATGACCGGCGCTCCGACCCGCATCGCCCGGTCCATGATCTTGCAGATCTTCTCGGCATGGGCCTCGGAAAGGGAGCCGCCGAAGACGGTGAAATCCTGACTGAAGACGAAGACCGGCCGGCCGTTGATGGTGCCCTGTCCGGTCACCACCCCGTCTCCGGGGACGCGCTGGTCGGCCATGCCGAAATCGCTGCAGCGATGCTCGACGAACATGTCGACTTCCTCGAACGAGCCGGCATCGAGCAGCAGCTCGACCCGCTCGCGCGCCGTCAGCTTGCCCCGCTCGTGCTGCGCCCTGACGCGCCGTTCGCCACCGCCGAGGCGCGCCGCCTGGCGTCTGCGTTCGAGTTCCTGCAAGATTTCCTGCACGGTCCGGCCGCTCCCGCTAGTCTGACGCCGCCGCAGCTAGCACGATGTGCCGCGATGCAAAAGTGACGGCGATGTCGCCGCAGGAAGCGTACGGGAACGACAGGAGGTGACCCGACGCCAGACACCCGCCTCCGACAGG
>JALSRW010000623.1 GCA_026984595.1 Alphaproteobacteria bacterium | reverse complement strand
GCTCGTGCCACCCAGGCGACGGGATTGGGCTGGTAGCCGAGAAGGTCGATGTCTTCCCGCGCCCCCAGATCCTCCGCCAGAGCCAGGAACGGCGCGGGTTTCTTCGTATTGCCGACGAGCAGCAGGCGGAGGCGGCGTTGGCGGCGAGCGAGCGCGAAGGCTCGGAGCAGGGTTTCGAAATCCTTCTGATAGCCGAGATAGCCGACCCCGATCACGATCGGCACCTCCGTGTCTCCGAACCAGGGATGATCGACCGGAGCGGCCATGCGGGCGGCGAAATCCGGCCCGATGGTCGGATTGTGGAGGACGCTGATCCGTGCTCCCGGGATCCGGAGGCTGCTGGCGATGTCCCCCGCGACCCCATGGGAAACGGCAGTGATCGCTTCCGCCTGCAGATAGGCTCTCCGCATGGCCGGGGCCAGCCAGCGCGCCCGCCAACGCTTGATCTTCTTGCCGCTGGAGAAATGATTCCGCTCACTCAGGACGATGCGCGTATCGACCCCGGCGAGACGTCGCGCGAGGATTGCTTCGACATTGAGATGGATATCCGCCGAAAACAGGCTGTAGGGCCGCTCCTCGCGCAAATATGCGGCCAGGGCGGGGAGTTGAACGACGGTTTTCGACGCCCGGTTGCCCGGCGCGAACAGATGCGGCAGGAGCTGAGGAAAGCCTCGCGGATCCGCACGCAGGGCCGCGGCCGCGGCGGCGGCGCGATTTGTGCGGGGCAGTACCACGACCCGGGTCCGCGGATCCAACGTTGGACGGAGTTCCCCCGTGTCTTCGCAGAGCAGGAAATCGATCCGATGTCCGCGGGCGAGCAGGGCGTGACCGAGGATCACCGCGATCCGCTGTACCCCGCGCCCGCGCAGGTTGGGGAGAAGGAAGGCGATATGGCGCGGGCGCTCGCACGGAAGCGGCGCGCGGGCTTCGTGACGCGGTGCAGGGGATGCAACGATCGGATCACGAACGAGCGGCGAGGTGGCGATGGTGGCGGATCCCGCATTGGGTGATAACGAGACGGGCCATGTTGTCGTTCCAGACGCATCACAAATCAAGCCTCGTTACACTTCCGGTGGCAATTTCGCCGCCCGATCGGGGGGAAGAAGTTCCGCGAGCTCCTCGTGCAGAGCCTCGATGCGGCGCATGCGCCGGGCGGCGCGATCCGGCATCTGCCGGAACACCGCGGCACAGAGCAGATTGAGTACGCTCATCGCACTCGCATAGCTGTCGAAAAGCGAGCCGGAGCCGAGCTGGCAGAGCAGGGTCCAGCGGGCGAAGCGGACGATGCGCATGGCCGAGGGGTCGGTCACCAGCAGCAGCGCCGCGCCACGCTCGCGGGCGATCCGCGCCACCTCGCCGACCGCCGCGACGCGGCGCCGGAAGGCCACCAGCACCACCACATCCTCGCTCGCAAGATCGGCCAGATCCTCGGCCAGCGTCTGCCCCGGTGCCGGCAGCAGGGAAGTGCCGGGGCGCAGCAGGACGAGCTGGCGCTGGAAGTAGTGGGCGATCATCCGGCTGTTGCGAAAGCCCACTACCGACACCCGTGGCGCGCTCGCCAGTGCCGCCGCCATCTCCTCGAGCTGGCCCGGCCGCAGTGCCTCCAGGGTACGGCGCAGATTGCCGATCTCGGTGGCCAGATGGGCGCCGATGATGCCGTTCTCGCTGTCGGGTGGGGCGGCGGCACCGCTCAGATAGACGGGTGAGCCCCAGGCTTCCGCGTCGCGCACCTGCCGCCGGAGCTCGGCATAGTCGCGATAGCCGAGGCGGCGGAAAAAGCGGGTGGCGGCGGCGTTCGAGGTGCCGGCCATGGCCGCCAGTTCGCTCGCCGAATAGGATGCCGGATTGCCCGGAAAGCCCAGCAGCAGATCGGCCAGCCGCCGCTCCGCCGGGGGCAGTTCGTCGTAATGGCGCTGGATCCGCGCCTCCAGACGGCTCGATGAGGGCATCTGCGGCGCACCGCGGGCTGGTGATCCCGGAGAAGGGTACCGTCGGGGGCGGGAAATGAAAACCATTTTTCGTGATCTTGACAGCCTGAAAATCTGGTTTCAATGTCTTCGGACGGGATTCCAAGGATCGGGGAGGCCGGCCGGTGAAGGCACGCGGCCTGCGGGTTGCCATCGTTTCGCTCGGGGGGCGGCTCGATCGGGTGCTGGGCAGGCTGTGTGCGCTGCTGGTGGCGGTGATGGTGGCGATTGTCTGGTTCGGCGTCGTCTCCCGCTACATCCTCGAGCTCGGCATCACCTGGACCGAGGAACTTTCCCGCTACGTGATGATCTGGGCGGCACTGCTGGCGGTGCCGGTGGGCGTCTACCGTCGTGCCCATATCGGCGTCGAGCTCCTCCTGCGGGCTCTGCCAACGGGCATCCAGCGCGGCCTGTCGCTGCTGCTCGACCTCCTCGGTCTCGCGTTCTTTCTGTTCCTGTTCGTCTACGGGCTGGGCATGACCGCCATGGGCACCCAGCAGTACGCGACGATCTTCGGCATGACCATGGTGGTACCCTTCGCCTCGGTTCCGGTCTCGGCACTGCTCGCGGCATTGCAGACGGTGGTGGTGATGCTGCGCGACCGTGACGTCGAGATGCGGGCCGCCACCGAGGGCATGGGGCGGGTGGTATGACGGCGGTGGGCCTCGTCTTCTTCATCCTCCTGATCCTCGGCCTGCCGATCGGCTACGTGCTGGGGATCGCCGGGGTGGTCGGTCTCGTCCAGCTCGGCGGCACGCCCTTTCTGACCATGGCTCCCAAGCGCTTCTTCGAGGGGCTCGACCTCTTCACCTTCATGGCCATGCCGTTCTTCATCCTGGCCGGCGAGATCATGAATCGCTCGGGCATCACCACCCGTCTCGTGGCCTTCGCCGAGGCATTGGTGGGCTATCTGCGGGGCGGGCTGGCCCATACCAACATGGTGGCTTCGGTGCTGTTCGCCGGCATGACCGGTGCCGCCGTCTCGGATGCCGCCGCCTTCGGCAACACGCTGGTGCCGGTGATGGTGGAGAAGGGCTATTCCCGGCCCTTCGCCTGTGCCGTCACCGCTGCCGGCTCGATCATCGGCCCCACCATCCCGCCTTCCAACCTGATGGTCATCTACGGCTCCATCATGGGGGTGTCGATCGCCGGCCTGTTCGCCGCCGGCATCGTCCCGGGCCTGCTCATCGCCCTTCTGTGCATGGCGGTGATCGCCGCGCTGGGGCGGCGTCTCGGCCTGCCCAAGGGCGAGGGCCGGCCGAGCCTGCTGGGCATCCTGCGGGCCTTTCGCTCCAGCCTGCTCGCCATCTTCATGCCGGTGATCATCCTGGGCGGCATTCTGGGTGGCATCGTCACCCCCACCGAGGCGGCGGCCATTGCCGTCGCCTATGCGCTGATCGTCGGCGGTCTCGTCTATCGCACCCTGCGCCTCGCCGACCTGCTGGCGATGCTGGAGCGCACCGCGCTGATCACCGGCGTTGTGTTCCTGATCATCGCCTCGGCCTCGATCCTCGGCTGGTGGATGACCTTCGAGCAGATCCCGCAGAAGGTGGCCGCCGGCTTTCTCGCTCTTTCCGGCAACCCCAACGTGATCATCGCCATGATCCTGGCGCTGTTGCTGATCGTCGGCATGTTCATGGACATCAACGCGGCCTTGCTCATCCTGGCGCCGGTGCTGGTGCCGCTCACCGGCAATATCGGCATGGATCCGGTCCATGCCGGCATCATGATCGTGCTGGCCCTCAACATTTCCCTGATGACCCCGCCGGTGGGAGCCTGCCTGTTCGTGCTGGCCTCGGTCACCGGCGAAAAGATCGAACGGATCAGCGCCGCCCTCTGGCCCTTCATTCTGGTCGAGGTGGGGGTGCTGCTGCTGATCGCCTACTGGGACGGCCTGACGCTGTTCCTGCCCCGCCTTTTCGGCTTCTGACCGCAACCTCAGGGAGGAGAGACCATGAAACGCTCAGCCACACGGATCGCCGCGCTGGCCCTGGCGGCGGCACTCGGCCTCGGCGCCGCCGGCGCCCAGGCCCAGAAGGTGATCAAGCTCCATCACCTCAACAACGACGATCCCTACGACAACGCCACCGGTGCCATGGCCCAGGTCTTCAAGACCCTGGTCGAGGCCGGCACCAACGGTGCGGTCACCGTGCAGACCTTCCCGAACGGTCAGCTCGGCAAGGATGCCGAGGTGGTGAGCCAGGTGCGGGCCGGGGTGGTGCAGTCGGGAATCCATTCGGTGGGCGGCTTCGCCTCCGCCTATCCGCTGATCGGCATTCTCGACATGCCCTTCGCCTTCCCCCACATCTCGGTGGCCTACAAGGTCTTCGACGGGCCGTTCGGCAAGAAGCTGGCGGCGGACATCGAGGCCAAGACCGGCCTCAAGGTGCTGGGCTTCGGCGATTCCGGCGGCTTCTTCGTGTTCACGAACTCCAAGCGGCCGGTGAAGACCGTGGAAGACATGAAGGGGCTCAAGATCCGCACCATGGGCCTCGATACCCACAAGGCGCTGGTGGCGGCGCTGGGGGCCCAGCCGGTGGCGATCGCCTGGTCCGAGGTCTACACCGCATTGCAGACCGGGGTCGCCGACGGCCAGATGAACCCGGTGCCGATCGTCTCCTTCGCCAATTTCGACGAGGTCCAGAAGTATCTGACGCTGAGCAACCATCTCTTCACTCCGTACGTCTGGACGATGAACCGCGACTTCTGGGACAGCCTCACCGCCGAGGAGCAGCAGCAGGTGCAGTGGGCGGCCGATGCGGCGATCGTCGCCGGGCGTGGTCTCAACCGCATCATCGAGGCCTCCGACCGCGGTCTGCCGAAGCTCGCCGAGAAGATGGAGATCTACGCGCCGAGCGCGGCCGAGCGCGAGGCTTTCCGGAAGGCCGCCCAGCCGGCGGTGCGCAAGGTCATCGTCGAGCGCTTCGGCGCCGAGGGGGAGGAAATGCTGAACGCCTTCCTCGCCGCCATCGACGAGGCCTCCGCCAACTGAAACCATGTGCGACGGGGTCGGAGCCCCTGCTCCGGCCCCGCCGTGCAGCATCTTCCCGGACGAATCGATTCCATGGACCTGCCGATTTCCGACCATCCGCTGGCGCATTGCCGCAACCCCGGGGCACGCCGCGGCGCGGCTCCGCCCGCTTCGCTGCTGGCCCTGCTGTCGCCCGATGCGGCGCGCGCCGCTCGTCGCGAGATCGCGAGCTGGCCCGGCTACGCGCCGACACCGCTCGTCGATCTCCGCGGGCTGGCGGCAGCCGCCGGCCTCGGCCGCATCCTCTACAAGCACGAGGCCCCGCGCTTCGGCCTCGGCAGCTTCAAGGCGCTGGGTGGCGCGTATGCCGTTCTGCGGGTTCTGCAGGAGGCGCTGCGGGCGGCCGGAATTGCCGAGGAGGCGAGCTCCGCCGATCTCCGGGCGGGGTGCTGGCGGGAGGAGACCGCGCGCATCACCGTCGCCTGCGCCACCGACGGCAATCACGGGCGCTCGGTGGCCTGGGGCGCGCGCATGTTCGGCTGCCGCTGCGTCATCTATCTGCACGAGACGGTGAGCGCCGCGCGCGAGCAGGCCATCGCCCGCTTCGGTGCCGAGATCCGGCGGGTGTCCGGCACCTACGACGATGCGGTGCGCCGGGCGGCCGAGGATGCCGCCGCCCACGGCTGGATCGTGGTCTCCGACACGTCATATCCCGGCTATCTCGACATCCCCCGCAACGTCATGCTCGGTTACACCGTGATGGTCGACGAGGCGGTGGCACAGTTCCCCTCCGGCGAGGAACCGACCCATCTCTTCCTCCAGGGCGGGGTGGGTGGTCTCGCCGCGGCCGTGGCGGCCCGCTTCTGGCAGCTTTACGGCAGCGACCGGCCGCGGGTGGTGGTGGTCGAGCCCGACCGCGCCGCCTGCCTGTTCGAAAGTGCGAGGCAGGGCCGGCCGGTGGGCGTTCCCGGCGATCTCGATACCATCATGGCCGGTCTCGCCTGCGGCGAGCCCTCGCTCCTCGCCTGGCAGATCCTGGAGGCGGTGGCCGACGACTTCCTCACCATTCCCGATGCCGCGGCCGTCGAGACCATGCGCCTTCTAGCCTTTCCACCGGCCGAAGATCCGCCGCTGGTGGCCGGTGAAAGCGCCGTCGCCGGCCTCGCCGCCGTTCTGCTCGCGCGTCGCCGCAGCGATCTCGCCGCAGCGCTGGAACTCCGCGAGGACAGCCGGGTGCTGCTGATCGGCAGCGAGGGGGCCACCGATCCCGAAACCTGGGCGCATCTGGTCGGCACCGCGCCGGAGAGCGTGGGAGAGGTGCTGTGAAGGGGGCCAATCTCGCCGTCGATATCGACCGGCTGATGGCCCGGATTCGCGCATTGGGCGAGGTCGGGGCGCTTCCCGGCGGCGGCGTCTGCCGCCTCGCCCTGAGCGAAGAGGACCGGGCCGGGCGCGATCTGGTGACGGGCTGGATGCGCGAGCTCGGCCTGGAAGTGCGGATCGACGCCATCGGCAACATCTTCGGCCTGCGCCGCGGCCGCGAGAACGGGCCGCCGGTGATGACCGGCTCCCATATCGACACTGTGCGCACCGGCGGCCTCTACGACGGTGCCTTGGGCGTGCTGGCCGGGCTGGAAGTGGTGGAGATCCTCGAGGGGGCCGGCATCGA
>JALSRW010000622.1 GCA_026984595.1 Alphaproteobacteria bacterium | reverse complement strand
GCCTGATCCCGCGCACGGGCTGCCTGCTGCAATCGGAGCTGCTCGACCATGTCGGGCTGTTCGCCCGCTCGCTCGAGGATCTGGCCTTTTTCGCCGAGGTCCTGATCGGCGACGATCGCGGTGACCCGGCGACGCGGCCCAGAGCCCCCCTGCGCATGCCCGAGATCGCCATGAGCGAACCGCCCATGGCCCCCAAGCTGGCATTGGTGGCGGGGCCCGGCTGGGATCGCCTCGAGCCCTATGTGCGCGAGGGCTTCGCCGAACTCGCGGAAGCTCTGGGTGAGCATCTGATGGCGGTGGAGCTGGCCTCGCCCTTCGAGCAGGCGGTGCCGGCGCATCGGAGCCTGTGGACCGGCGATCTTTCCTGGCATTTCCGCCGCGAATACGATGCCGGACCGGGGGCGATCAGCGACCATCTGCGGGGGCTGATCGAGGAAGGCCATGAGGTGACGGCGCGCCGCCATCACGAGGCGCGGCATCTGCGTCATGCCTGCCGTGACATCCTCGAAGCACTGTTCGTCGATTTCGATGCCATCGTCACCCCGGCAGCCTTGGGCGAGGCGCCGGGGCCGGATACCACCGGCGATCCGATCTGCTGCACACCCTGGACTTTCGCCGGCGTGCCGGCGGTAACCCTGCCGCTGCTCGAGGGGCCGAACGGCCTGCCGGTGGGGGTGCAGCTCGTGGGTGCCTTCGGCGACGATGCCAGGCTGCTGCGCACCGCAGCCTGGCTGGAACGATTTCTGACCCGGGAGGAAGAGGAATGAACAGTGGGCAGGTCGCAGGCGTGTTCGCGACCCTCATCATGATCGTCTATGTGGGTTTTCTGAGCTTCAAGGTGTGGGAGCTACCGCTGGCCATCATCGTCATCGCGACGATCGTCATGGCCGTCATCGATCTCTGGCAGACCGAGTTCGAGCGCCGCGCGGAAAATCGCCGCGGCTAGGGTCGGGAAGGCGCCCCCGGGACGGGCTCAGAGATAGCCTTCCTCGACCAGCTTCTGGGCGATCTGGACGGCGTTGAGGGCCGCGCCCTTCCGGAGATTGTCGGCCACCACCCACATCGCCAGGCCGTGTGGCACGGTCGGATCCTCGCGCAGCCGCGAGACGAACACCGCATATTCGCCGACGCATTCCACCGGCGTCACATATTCCCCTTCCGCCGGCCGATCGACCACCAGGAGTCCCTCGAACTCGGCCATCGCCTCGCGCGCCCGAGCGACGCTGATCGGTTCCTCGAACTCCACATGCACCGCCTCGGCATGGCCGACGAACACCGGCACCCGCACGCAGCTCGCCACCAGCTCGATGCCCGGATCGAGGATCTTCCTGGTCTCCACCCGCATCTTCCATTCTTCCTTGGTGGAGCCGTCCTCGAGGAAGCGGTCGATATGGGGAATGACGTTGAAGGCGATCTGCTTGGGAAAGACCACGGGCTCGGGCTTCTGGTTCATGTAGATGCCCTTGGTCTGGTCGAACAGCTCGTCCATCGCCTGCTGCCCGGCGCCGCTCACCGACTGGTATGTCGCCACCACCACCCGGCGGATGCGGGCGATGTCGTGCAGCGGCTTGAGCGCCACCACCATCTGGATGGTCGAACAGTTGGGGTTGGCGATGATGTTGCGGGCGCGGAAGCCCTCCAGCGCCTCGGGATTGACCTCCGGCACCACCAGCGGCACTTCGGGCTCCATGCGGAAGGTGGAGCTGTTGTCGATCACCACGCAGCCGGCCGCCGCCGCCCGTGGCGCGTGGCGCGCGGAGATCTCGCCGCCCGCCGAAAAGAGGGCGATGTCGATGCCCTCGAAATCGAAGCTCTCCAGATCCTGGACGGTGAGGCGGACATCGTCGCCGAACGCGACTTCCTTGCCCACCGAGCGCTCGGAGGCGACGGCATGGACCTCGTCCACCGGGAACCCGGTCTCGTGCAGGATCTGCAGCATCTCGCTGCCGACCGCGCCGGTGGCGCCGACCACCGCGACATTGTAGCTCATCGCTTCGTCCTTCCGCGATAGGATGCGTCTCGGCCCGGTTCAGACCAGCGAGGCGTCCAGTTCGGCCAGCAGCCGATCCCCCATCTCGTCGGTGCCGACGGTAGTGGTCCCGGGCCGGGCGATATCCGGAGTGCGGTAGCCCTTCTCCAGCACCCTGGCCACCGCCCGCTCGATGCGCTCGGCCTCCCCGGCGAGATTCAGCGAATAGCGCAGCAGCATGGCGAAGCTCAGGATGCAGGCGAGCGGATTTGCCTTGCCCTGGCCGGCGATGTCCGGGGCGCTACCGTGGACCGGCTCGTAGAGGGCCTTGCGCCTGCCGTCGGCACCGGGCGCGCCGAGCGAGGCCGAGGGCAGCATGCCCAGCGACCCCGTCAGCATGGCGGCGGCATCGGACAGCAGATCCCCGAACAGATTGTCGGTGACGATGACATCGAACTGTTTGGGCAGGCGCACGAGCTGCATGGCGCAGTTGTCGGCATACATGTGGGACAGTTCGACATCCGGGAACTCGGCATCGTGCACCTGCTGTACGACCTGCCGCCAGAGCACGCCCGTGTACATCACATTGGCCTTCTCGACCGAGGTCACCCGGCCCCGGCGCTGGCGGGCGAGCTCGAAGGCGACCCGGGCGATGCGGCGGATCTCGGGGCTGGTGTAGACCTGCGTATCGACGGCCCGCTTCTCACCGTCGGGCAGCTCCTCGATGCCGCGCGGCTCGCCGAAATAGACCCCGCCGGTGAGCTCCCGGAGGATGAGGATGTCGAGCCCCTCGACGAGCTCGCGCTTGAGGCTCGAGGCCTCGGCCAGGGCGGGAAAGACCATCGCCGGCCGCAGATTGGCGAACAGGCCGAGTTCCTTGCGGAGCCGCAGGAGGCCCCGCTCGGGTTTCTTCTCGAAGGGCAGGGCATCGTATTGCGGGCCACCCACCGCCCCGAACATCACGGTGCCGATGCGCTTCGCCTTTTCCAGCGTTTCCTCGGTGAGCGGCGTGCCGTAGCGGTCATAGGCCGCGCCACCGACCAGATCCTCCTCGATGCCGATCTCGATCTGGCGGGCGGCCAGCCAGCCGATCACCCGCTCGACCTGCTCCATGATCTCCGGGCCGATCCCGTCTCCCGGCAGAAAGAGTATGGTCCCCGCCTGGGCCATGATGGACTTCCTTCCTCGATGAACCGATGATGCCGGCCCGGACCCTCAGGCGGCCGGGCGGAAGAGCCAGGGCTGCTCGCGCCGCAGGCGCTCCTCGAAGGCGGTGATCTTCCCGGCCTTCTGCAGCGTCAGGCCGATATCGTCGAGCCCCTCGAGCAGGCAGTGCCGCTTGAAGGGATCGACCTCGAAGCGTACCGGCGCGTTGCCGCTGGGGCGCAGGATCACCTGCTGTTCGAGATCGACGGTGAAGACGGGATTTTCGGCATGCTCCGCCTCGGCCATCAATGCGTCCACGGTTTCCCGTGGCAGTACGATGGGAAGGACCCCGTTCTTGAAGCAATTGTTGAAGAAGATGTCGGCGAAAGACGGGGCGATGATGCAGCGGATGCCGTAATCGAGCAGCGCCCAGGGGGCATGCTCGCGCGAACTGCCGCAGCCGAAGTTCTCGCCGGTGATCAGGATCCTGGCATGACGCCAGGGTTCACGGTTGAGAACGAAATCGGGGTTCTCGCTGCCGTCCTCGCGATAACGCAGGGTCTCGAACAGCCCCACCCCGAGGCCGGTGCGCTTGATGGTCTTGAGCCAGTGGGCGGGGATGATCTTGTCGGTGTCGACATTGACCATCGGCAGCGGTGCGGCGATGCCTTCGAGCTTCTTGAACGGTTCCAAGGCGGGCCTCCCTCAGAGGAACTTGCGGACGTCGGCGAAGCGGCCCTCGATGGCCGCGGCGGCGGCCATCGCCGGGCTCACCAGATGGGTGCGCCCGCCCTTGCCCTGGCGTCCCTCGAAATTGCGGTTGCTGGTCGAGGCGCAGCGCTCGCCGGGGGACAGCTTGTCCGGGTTCATGGCCAGGCACATGGAGCAACCGGGCTCCCGCCATTCGAAGCCGGCCTCGACGAGGATGCGGTCGATCCCCTCCTCCTCGGCCCGATGCTTGACCAGACCCGAACCGGGTACCACCAGCGCGCGGATGTGGGGCGCCACCTTGCGGCCTTCGACCAGACGGGCGACGGTACGCAGATCCTCGAGCCGGGCGTTGGTGCAGGAGCCGATGAACACGGTGTCGATGCGGATCTCGGTGATCGGCGTGCCGGGCTCCAGCCCCATGTAGGCGAGCGCCCGTTCCATCGCCGCCCGGCGCTGGGGATCGCTTTCCTCGGCCGGATCGGGAACCCGCCCGGAAATCGGCGCCACATCCTGGGGGGAGGTTCCCCAGGTCACCAGCGGCTCGATCTCCGATGCGTCGAGCACCACTTCCCTGTCGTAGCGAGCCCCTTCGTCCGAGGGCAGGCTGCGCCAGAAGGTCACCGCCTGCTCCCAGAGGGCGCCCTTGGGGGCCATCGGCCGCCCCATCAGATAGGCGAAGGTCTTGTCGTCGGGGGCCACCAGACCGGCCCGGGCACCGGCCTCGATGGACATGTTGCAGACCGTCATGCGGCCTTCCATGGACAGGCCACGGATCACTTCGCCGGCGTATTCGATGACATGGCCGGTGCCGCCGGCGGTGCCGATGCGGCCGATGATGGCGAGGATCACATCCTTGGCGGTGACCCCGAGCGGCAGCTCGCCCTCGACCCGGATGCGCATGGTCTTCGGGCGCTTCTGCAGCAGGGTCTGGGTGGCCAGCACATGCTCCACCTCGGAAGTGCCGATGCCGAAGGCCAGGGCTCCGAAGGCACCGTGGGTGCTGGTATGGCTGTCGCCGCAGACGATGGTCGTACCGGGCAGGGTGAAGCCCTGCTCGGGACCGATCACATGGACGATGCCCTGGCGGATGTCGGTGGTGTCGAAGAGCTGGATGCCGAACTCCTCGCAGTTCTTCTCGAGGGTCTCGACCTGGATGCGCGAGGTCTCGTCGGTGATGCCCTTGGAGCGGTCGGTGGTCGGCACATTGTGGTCGGGCACGGCGAGGGCGGCGTCCGGGCGGCGCACCCTGCGGCCGGTCTGCCGCAGCCCCTCGAAGGCCTGCGGGCTGGTCACCTCGTGCACCAGATGGCGGTCGATGTAGAGCAGGCAGGTGCCGTCCTCCTGCTGCTCGACGACATGGCTGTCCCAGATCTTCTCGAACAGGGTCTTGGGCCCGGACATCACGCTTCTCTCCCCCGGCGCTGCCGCCGGCTCAATCCTCGCCGTTCTCGGCCTTGGCCGCTTCGGCCTTGTTGCCCTTGTTGGGTTCGTAGCGACGCTCGGCGATCCGGGCCGCCTTGCCCCGCCGGCTGCGCAGGTAATAGAGCTTGGCCCGGCGCACCCGGCCGCGGCGCACCACCTCGATGCTCTCGATGCGCGGGCTGTAGAGCGGGAAGATGCGCTCCACCCCTTCACCGTAGGAGATCTTGCGCACGGTGAAGGAGGAGTTGATGCCGCGGTTGCGGCGGGCGATGCAGACCCCTTCGAAGGCCTGGATGCGTTCGCGATTGCCCTCGATCACCCGGACATGGACCCGCAGCGTGTCGCCGGGGCGGAACTCGGGCACCGGACGCTCGGCGGTCAGACGTGCGATCTGGTCTTTCTCGAGTTGTTCGATGATGTGCATGGCTCGTCACTCCGCAAGCTCTTCCGGTCGTCCCGCCCGACCGGTGTTGTGGATGTTCAGGACAGGGTAGGCAAGAGATCCGGCCGTCTCCGCCGGGTGATTTCCAGGGCCTGGCGGCGGCGCCAGGCCCGGATCTCGGCATGATGACCGGACAGCAGCACTTCCGGTACCGGCCGCCCTTCCCAGAGCTGAGGCCGGGTGTAATGGGGGTATTCCAGCAGACCTTCGTTGAAGCTCTCCTCCTCCAGCGAGGCGGCGTCGCCGACCACCCCGGGCAGCAGCCGCACGCAGGCGTCGATCACCGCCATGGCCGGGATCTCGCCGCCCGAGAGCACGAAATCGCCGATCGAGACCTCGCGGAAACCGCGGGCCTCGATGACCCGCTGATCGACCCCCTCGTAGCGTCCACAGAGCAGCAGGAGACCGGGCTCCTCGGCCCATTGCCGCACCCGGGCCTGGGTCAGCCGCTCGCCTCGCGGGGTCAGATAGATGCGCGGCCCCGGAGCGCCGCCGGCGGCGAGATCGTCGACCGCCCGGGCCACCACATCCGGGCGCATCACCATGCCCGCCCCGCCCCCGAAAGGCGTATCGTCGACGGTGCGATGGCGGTCGGTGGCATAGGACCGCAAATCGACCGCATCGAGCTTCCAGAGGCCCTTCTCCAGGGCCTTGCCGGACAGCGAAAAGCCGAGCGGCCCCGGGAACATCTCCGGGAAGATGGTGAGCACGGTGGCGGTCCAGGGGCGCGTCATGTCACCGGCTCCCCGCCGGTTCCGGCCGCGGCTTCGACCATCACTGGCGGCACCACCACCAGATGGCCCCGCCGGGGATCGATCTCCGGCACCGTCTCGCGGGTGAAGGGCAGCAGCAGCGAATCGCGCCCGCCATGGCCGATCTCGAGGAGCGGCCCGGCGCCATAATCGTGCACCGCCAGCACCTCGCCCAGCCACTC
>JALSRW010000621.1 GCA_026984595.1 Alphaproteobacteria bacterium | reverse complement strand
CAGCCGACAACGGCTGGATCCGCTTCCTGCCGCTGGGTCCCAGCGGGGCACCGGCGCGCGGGGCGACGGTCACCCTGATCGATCGGGGTCGTCGCCGGCGGCGGGTGATCGATTGCGGCAACGGCATCGTTCAGAGCGAACCGGTGGCCCATTTCGGCCTCGGCCGTTCGGGCGGACCGGAGCGGGTGGAGATCCGCTGGCCCGACAGCGCCTATCTGGAACTCGCCGCGCCGGCGCCGCGCCGGCTTCACCGCATTCCCTATCCGGGAGCGGGGATCAGGCGAGATGCGGCCAGATCACGGGCTTGAGCTGGGCCTCGAGCTCGGGCAGCGGCAGGGAGGTGAGATCCTTGTGGATCTCGTGGCGCACCAGCTCGCGCACCCGCTCGCTCATGACCTCCCGCAGATCGCCCAGGGTGCGCGGCGCGGCCACCAGAACCAGCTCGTTGTAGGCGCCGGCGTTGCGCCCTTCCTCCAGGATCTCGGCAAGATGGCGGGCGAAGCGCTCCTTTTCCACCCGCTTCGGGTCGGTGTCCGGCTCCATGGCGTGGCGACCCTGGTCATGGGAGCGGTCGAAGGTCCGCCCCGGCCGATCGGCGACCAGATCGAGCCCCTTGCGTCGGGCCGGATCGTAGACCTCCTCGCGCAGGGGCTCGATCGTGTAGCTGGCGCCCTCGGCCTTGAACAGCCGGGCATGCGCCCCGTCCGCGACCACCACCCAGACTTTCCGTTTCGGCATCGGACCCCCTCCGGAATTGGCGAACGCCGACCTGCACCGAGCAGGTCCGCTCAATCGGTCTCCCGATCCTCGATCAGAATTTCGTAGACGGCGGCGACGCGGCCCTCCAGCGGCCGTTCCTCCTCGCCGAGCTGCTCTCCGGCACCGCTGGCCCGGGCCAGGGCCTGCTCGATCTCGCCGAAGGTCGCGCCCGTCTGCAGGATCCGCAGATGTTTGACGGGATCGTCTCCCCCCACCAGCTCGGCGATCTCGCTGAGCGTCGGGTGCAGGTGCGGGGCGCGGCGGCGCTTCTGGTTCATCGCTTCGTCCGATCTGTTCGCGCAGGGCTCGGGGTTGCACGCTCCACCTCGAAGGGCCTTGCCTCAGGTCAAATCACGAGCGCGCGGGGCATGCAGCAGCTCCGCCAGACCGGCGAGCAGCCTGCCCGCGACGGCTCCGTCGACGATGGCGAGGCCCACACCCTTCTGGATGAGGTCTGGCGGGAGCTGTTTCAAGGGATCGGGTGCAAAGGTCAAGGCCAGATCCTCGCGGATGCGGACCTCGCCGAGCCGTTGCCCGGCCTCCCGCAGTCGCCGGCGGGCCGTGCCCATATCCTCCGCCAGGGCCAGCAGCAGGATCTCGCTGCCGGTGCCGGCCACCAGATTGCGGGCGAGCTGCAGCACCCGCTCGTTGCCGGCATAGATCACCAGCAACGGCCCCCGGCTCTCGCCCAGCAGGACGAGCGGCAGCGAGGCCGGCAGCTCCGGCGGCCGCGGCAGGGCGGACAGCAGCCGCGCCTGGGCCGCGGTCAGCAGCAGCAGATCGCGTTCCTCGACCGCCGCCCGCAACTCGCCGGCCGCCAGCAGGGTAAAACTGCAGCGCAGGCGCCGGCTGCGGGCCAGCTCGGCGAGACGCAGATGCACATCCTCGGCCATCAGCCGCATTGCCCGCCGCACCGCCGCCGGCTCGAAGGCCGGCTCACTGGCCCCGGAGCGGGCGATCAGGCGGGTAAACGGCAGCGCCGCCGACCACAACAATGCCACATCCTCCATGAAGGCGGCCCGGATCTCGCACTGCAGACGCTCGGCGAGCGCGACGATGCGCTCGAGCTGCGGCGGCGCCGGCTCGGTGCCGAGAACGGCGATCATGCGCCGGGAGCCCGGATTGCCGGTCATTCCTCGCGCTCCCGCCGCTCGGCCTTCTCTTCGGCGACGAAGCGCCGGCGGCGTTCGGCCAGTTCGCGCAAGCGATCCTCCACCAGACGGTTGAAGCTGCCTTCGGGATAGAGCCCGTCGGCGCCGCGTTCGCCGGCCGGCCTTCCCGTCAGGATCTCGATCCCCTGCTCCACCCTGTCAATGGCATGGACCGTGAATTCGCCCGCGGCCACCGCCCGCCGCACCCGCTCCGCGAGCATCAGATGACGGAGGTTGCTCTGCGGCAGGATCACCCCGTGGCTGCCGTCGAGACCGCGCGCCGCGCAGAGATCGAAGAAGCCTTCGATCTTCTCGTTGACCCCACCCACGGCGAGGATCTCGCCATGCTGACCGACCGCTCCGGTGACCGCCAGATTCTGGCGGATCGGCACCTCGGCGATGGCCGAAAGCAGGGCGAACAGTTCGGCGGCCGAGGCGCTGTCACCGTCGACTCCGCCGTAGGACTGCTCGAACACCAGGGTGGCGGAGAGGGACAGCGGCACGTCGCGGGCATAGTTGGCGGCCAGATAGCCGCTCAGGATCAGCACCCCCTTGGAGTGGATCGGCCCGCCCAGCTTGACCTCCCGCTCGATGTCCACGAGCTGGCCGCCGCCCATGCGGATGCGTGCCGAGATACGGCTCGGACGGCCGAATTCGTAGCCCCCGAGGCGGATCACCGAGAGGCCGTTGATCTGGCCGGTGACCGCGCCTTCGGTGGCGATCCGGACGACCCCCTCGCGGATCTGTTCCTGGACCCGTTCGCGCAGCCGCGACAGACGCCGCTCGCGGGCCGCGGCGGCGGCCTCGACATGGCCGGCATCGATGATCTCCGCTCCCGCCCGGGCGGCCCAATAGTCGGCCTCGCGCACGAGATCGCCGAGACGCCGCAGATTGGCCGACAGCTTCTCGCGGTCGCCGGCCTCGCGGGCGGCATATTCGAGGAGACGGGCGACGCCGTCGGCGCGGCAGGGACGCAGCCCGTCGCGGGCGACGATGGTCGCCACCAGCCGCGCATAGAGGGCGAGCGTCTCCGGCCCGCGCCGGATCTCCTCGTCGAAATCGGCGGCGATCTTGAACAGCGGCTCGAATTCGGGATCGATCTCCGCCAACAGATAGTAGAGCAGCCGCTCCCCCACCAGAACCACCTTGACGTCCAGCGGAATGGGCTCGGGCTCGAGGGTGACGGTGGTCAGCAGCCCCATGGTCTGCAGGGGCGGCTCGATGTGGATGCGGCCGGCGGTGAGCGCCCGCTTGAGCGCTTCCCAGGCCATCGGCCGGGCCAGCAGCTTGCGCGCATCGACCACCAGATAGCCGCCATTGGCGCGATGCAGGGCGCCCGCACGGACCATCAGGAAATCGGTCAGCAGCGCGCCCATTTCGGCCCGGTGCTCGATCCTGCCGATCAGCCGCTCGTAGGTGGGATCCTCCTCGAAGACCACCGGCGCCGCTTCGAGGCCGCGGTTGTCGACCAGCAGATTGACCGCATAGCGGCGGAACAGGGGATGCGCCTCGTCGAGACCGGTGGTGGTGGGCTTGAGCTGTTCGGGGATCGTCAGGAAGATTTCGACATGGCTGATCACGTCGCGCCGCAGCGCCTCGAGATATTCCGCCACCTGTGGCAGCTCGGCCCAGCGGCGGATCAGGGAATCGACCAGGAAGTTGACGGCGAACGCCGCGGTCTCGTCGTTGAGGCGGCGGATCCGCTCGCGGGTCTCCTTGATCCATTCGGGCATCCGCTGCAGGGCGCGCTGCAGCAGCTCCTCGAGCTCCTTGATGGTCGCTTCGATGCGTCGGCGGACCGGCTCCGGAAGCTGCTCGAACTGCTCCGGCGGCAGGATCCGCCCCTCGTGCATCGGCGCGAAGGCGAAGCCCATCGGCGAGCGGACGAGGGCGATGCCCGAGCTGCGGGCCCGGGCCTCGACCTCGGCCACCGCCCGTTCCTGCCGCTCCTTGAGCTCCTCCTCGATGAGCCGGCGGCGGGTGCGGTACTCCTCGTTCTCGAAGGCGTTCTTGAGAGCGTCGAGGAGATCGCCCAGGAGATGCACCACATCCTCCTGCAGGGCCGCGCCGCGACCGGCCGGAAGCTGCAGCGCACGCGGTTTGCGCGGCTCGCCGAAATTGTCGACATAGGCCCAGTCGCTGGGTACCGGCTCCTCCGCCGCGCGCGCCTCGAGCCGCCGGCGGACGATCGAATGGCGGCCGATCCCCTGGGGGCCGAGGGCGAAGACATTGTAGCCCTGGCGGCGCATGGCGAGCGCGAAGCCGAGCGCCTCCACCGCCCGCTCCTGGCCGATCGGGGTCTCCAGCGGCTCGAGCTCGGCGGTGGTGGCGAACCCCAGCTCCCCGGGATCGCATTGCCAGGCCAGCCGCTCGACCGGAACTGCCGGGCTCGCGGTCATCGCCATTTCCTCCCCTCCTGCACCGCACGAGTCGTGCGCCATGCCCGCCGACCGGGCCGGCCGGTCAGTCGAGCTCGAAGCGCACCCCGGCGGCAGCATAACCGCCGTCGACCACCAGCACGTGACCGGTGACGTACCGTGCCCCGTCGCCGGCCAGATAGAGGGCGGCGGCGGCGACGTCCTCGGGCTCCCCGTAGCGGCCGAGCGGCACCACCTGCTTCCAGGCCTCGCGGGTGGCCTCGGTGTGCATGACCTCGACCAGCGGCGTCTCGATCGGCCCGGGGGCGATGGCGTTCACATTGATGCCGTGACCGGCGAGTTCCATCGCCGCGGTCTGGGTGAGGTTGATCACCGCCGCCTTGGAGGCGCCGTAGGCCGCCCGCCCGGTGGCACCTCGGAGACCCGCCACCGAAGCGATGTTGATGATGCGGCCGCCGCGACCGGCTTCGCGCATCGCCCTGCCGGCCTCCCGGAGGCAGACGAACAGTCCGAACAGATTGACCGAAAAGATGCGCGTAAAATCGGTGAGGTCGTGGTCGAGCAGGCGCTTCTGCAGACCGATCCCGGCGCTGGTCACCAGGATGTCGATGCCGCCCAGCTCGGAGACGGCGCGGCCCATGGCATCCACCGCCGCCGCCTCCTGCGCGAGATCGGCCGCTACCCTACGCGCTCTGCCGCCGGCGCGGGCGATTTCGGCGGCGCTCTCCTCGAGACCCCCGGGGTCGCGATCGAGGAGGGCGACCGTCGCGCCCACCTCGGCGAAGCATCGGGCGACCGCCCGGCCGATACCGCTCGCGGCCCCGGTGACCACCGCTCTCCTTCCTTCGAGTTCCATGGCCTCCCCTCCCCTGCGTCGAAGTCCGGACCGCGGCGCCTCGCTAGAGGGCGCGGAAACGCCAGGCGCCGTCCTCGCCGCGCCAGCGTTCGACGAGGCCGCGGCGCAGCAGGTGGTTCATGTGGGCGTAGGTTTCGCCGAGGGCGAACCCGAGCTGGCCCGGCACGATCTCGATATCGAACAGGGCCGGCATGATCTCGAACAGGGTCGCCGGCTCGCGACAGGTGGCCACGGCCCGCTCCAGCCGTTCCTCGTGATGGTACCGCAGCTCCGCCAGACGTGCCGGCAGATTGCGGAAGGGCCGGCCATGCGAGGGCAGTACCAGGCAGTCCTCGCCGATCGCGTCGTAACGATGGAGCGAATCCAGGAATTCCTGCAGCGGGTCGCACTCCGGCGAATTCGGCGAGACCGCCACCACCGGGCTGATGCGCGGCAGGATCTGATCGGCGGCGATCAGCAGATCGCCCTCGCGCGACAGCAGGGTGATCATCTCCGGCGCGTGGCCCTCGCCGATGATCACCTCGAAACGCCGGCCGCCCATGGCGATTTCCTCGCCGGCGACCACCCGCCGGTAGGAAGCCGGCGGCGGTCCCGCCCGTTTCCGGTACATGTTGCCCGCCTGACGGCGCTGCTCGATGAAGGCCTCGGGCAGGCCGGCTGCACGATCGTAGGCCTCGTAGGCGGCGTTGAAGGACTCGGTGGTATCCAGCGCCAGCAGCCGGGCGGTCAGCCATTCGGTGTGGGTCGCCCAGAGCACGGCGCCGGTCCGCTCACAGAGATGCCCGGCGAGCCCGCAATGATCGGGATGGTAGTGGGTCATCAGCAGCCGGCTCACCGGCCGGCCGCCGAGCGGACCGGCCAGCACGGCGTGCCAGACCGCCCGCGTTTCCGGCGTGTTGAATCCGGTGTCGATCACCGTCCAGCTTTCGCCGTCGTCTACCAGCCAGACATTGACATGGTTGAGGCGCAGCGGCAGCCGCAGGCGCAGCCAGAACAGGCCCGGCAGAACCTCGAAGGGCTCGTCATAGGGTGGTGTGGCCACCGCGTAGTGGATTCCCTCGCCGGTCGGCGGAGGCGCCTGCCCCCCCCGCTTCGCATGGCTCACATCGTTCAATGCCGGCTCCTCGCTATTGCCCGGATGGTGGTCTCGGATGGGCCGAGATTAGTGCGGAAGACGGCAAATGTCCCGTCCCCTCGATACCGGTCGTACCCCCCGCCGATCGACGGCTCGCCATCGTCGCCGGTCCGCGCTAAAGCCCGGGGCCGGAGACGGCCGCAAACCGCGGGGGATCGGCATGAAGGCTCTGCTGCTGACACATCGCGAGGACGACGGGGGGCTCGGGCTGCGCGAGGTGGCCGAGCCCGAGCGCCCGCCGGGCTGGGTGCTGGTACGGGTGCTGCGGGCGTCGCTCAACCGGGTCGATGTCTACATGCGCCGGAGCGGGGCCGGCATCCGGCACGAGCTGCCGATGGTTCTCGGCCTCGATGCCGCCG
>JALSRW010000620.1 GCA_026984595.1 Alphaproteobacteria bacterium | reverse complement strand
ACCTATGTCGATGCCCACGGCCAGTCCCGCTACGGTGGGATCGGTCGGGTGATCGCCGACGAGGTGGCCCGCCGCACCGGCGCCGAGACGCGGGTGACGATTCTCGGCCATGTGCAGAGGGGAGGTTCCCCGACACCGCTCGACCGGCTGCTCGGCTCGGCGTTCGGGGTCGCGGCGGTGGATCTCGCCGCCGCCGGTCGTTTCGACCGTATGGTGGCCTGGCAGAACCGGCGGGTGGTCGATGTGCCGCTGGCCGAGGCCTGTGCCGGTTTTCGGGCGGTCGATCCCAACGATGCCCTGGTGCACACGGCACGCGGACTCGGCATTTCCTTCGGGGACTGAGCATTTGCGACTGGTAGCCGATATCGGGGGAACCAACGCCCGCTTCGCGCTCAGCCCGCGCGGCGGAGTGGTCGAGGAGCTGCGAGTGCTGGCGGTGCGGGACTACGCCGGTCCGGCCGCGGCCATCCGCGCCTATCTGGGCGATCGCCGGGTGGCCAGCGCGGTATTGGCGGTAGCCACCCCGGTCGAGGGTGACGAGGTGGCGTTCACCAACAGTCCCTGGCGTTTCTCCCGCAAGGCGCTGCGTGCGGAGCTGGGGCTCGAGCGGTTGCTGGTGATCAACGACATGGTGGCCCATGCCGCGGTGCTGCCGCATCTCGAGGAGGAGGATCTCCGCCCGATCCTGCGCAACGGCGCGTGCGCGGACCGGCCGGCGGCGGTGATCGCCCCGGGGACCGGGCTCGGCATCGCCATGCTGGTTCCCTGTGGGCCACGGCCACTGCCGCTGCCGAGCGAAGGCGGACATTGCTCGTTCGCTCCCGCCGACGCCCGCGAACGGGCGTTGCTGGCGCTGCTGGAGAAGGATCGGGAACACGTGTCCTTCGAGCGTTTCGTGTCGGGGCCGGGGCTGTTGCTGCTGGCACGGGCGCTGGCCGAACTGGACGGCCGGGGCTGTCCGGCGAAGACCCCGCCCGAGGTCACCGCCCTGGCGCGGCGCGCAGGCTGCCCCCACTGCGCTGAAGCCGTACGGCTGTTCTCCGCCCTGCTGGGGGCCTTCGCCGGGGACATCGCCCTGACGCTGGGAGCCCGCGGCGGCATCTATCTCTCGGGCGGGCTGCTGCTGGCTCTGGATACGCTGTTCGACCGCGAGGCCTTCGGTGAGCGGTTCCGGGCCAAGGGCCGCCTCGCCTGGTATCTCGCGCGGATTCCGGTACACCAGGTGATGCGGGCCGACACCGGCCTTCTCGGTGCCACATGGTACGCGGTCGAGGAGTGGGCCGGTCCGGCCCCGTGAAGGCCCGTGGTCGTTCCGTCGAGCCGGACGGGACGCGTCCAGGTAGTGATCCTCTCGATGCTCATCAACTGTTTTTTTCTGGAAACAGGGGGAGCGCCGCGCTAAGTTCCATGGTCGATGGGTGCAAATGGGAGGTCAATCAGCGATGCCCCTGCAGGATCACGTCGAGTCTCTCCGCGCCAAGCACGCTCATCTCGAGGAACTCATCGACCAGGAAATGCATCGACCTCTGCCCGACCAGGCCCGGCTCTCCCGCCTGAAGAAGGAAAAACTGCGGATCAAGGAGCAGATCGAGCGTCTCGCACGATCGGCCTCCACACTCGACGCGGTGCCGCAGAGCAATATCGCCTGAACTCCGGTATTTCCGCCGCTTGCGGCCGCACTTGGCATTCCTCACTGTCCGCGGGCGCCGAGGAGGCCGCGCGCCGCCAGATTGTGCATCAGCGCGCGACTGCCGAAGGTCCAGGGCGGAATGCGATCGCAATGTGCCACGCGGTTGGCCAGACCGCCCAGCTCGGGAGCACGGATGACCACCAGATCGCCGACATGGTGGGTGAAGCCCTCACCCGGTCGGTCGCGGTCCCGGGTGGGCGCGAACATGGTGCCGCAGAAGAGCGCGAAACCATCCGGATACTGATGGGTGGCGCTCGCGGTCTGGGCCAGGAGCTCGCCCGGATCACGGCTGATCTCGCGCATCGAGCTCACCGCCGAAAGGTGGAAGCCGTCCTCGCCCGCGACCTCCAGACGGATCTCCAGCCGGCGCGCTTCCTCGAGGCCGAAGCTCTCGTCGAAAAGCCGCAGGAAGGGGCCGATGGCACAGGAAGCGTTGTTGTCCTTGGCGCGGCCCAGGAGCAACGCGCTGCGGCCCTCGAAATCCCGTAGATTGACGTCGTTGCCGAGGGTGGCGGCGCGGGCGCGGCCCCTCGAATCGGCGACCAGCACCAGCTCGGGCTCGGGGTTGTTCCAGACCGACCGGGGATGGATGCCGATCAGGGAACCGTGACCGACCGCCGACATCGGCTGTGCCTTGGTGAAGATCTCGGCATCCGGTCCGATGCCGACCTCCAGATACTGTGACCAGGCACCTTCCGCCTGCAGATGCTCCTTGAGGCACATCGCCTCGGGCGAGCCCGGGCGGATGCCGGAAAGTTCGCCACCGATCAGCTCCTCGAGACGGCTGCGTACCTCCGCCACGCGGCGCACATCGCCCTGGGCGCGCTCTTCGACGAGTCGCTCCACGAGGCTGCGGACGAAGGTCACGCCGGCAGCCTTGATCGCCTGCAGATCGATCGGCGCCAGCAGGAACGGGCGGGAGGGATCCCGGCGATCCCAGCGGGAATTGGCGATCACCTCCTCGAGGCTGCCGACCCGTGCGGCCGGGGCACTGCGGGCCAGGGCCACGGCATCCGCTTCCTCCAGGAGATCGCTCATCGTCGGTGCCCGCGGGCTCAGATCCCACAACGCATCTTCCCGCACGGCGACGACCGCCGGGCCGGGCACCGGGCCCGGGAGCCACGCCCGGCCGACCAGCGTCGCCTCGGGTGCATCCTCGGGCAGGGCGGGCGTCTCGTCGAAGGTGATGGCCATCGCTGGTTCCTCCCCGTCGCGGCGCCCGTCGGTGGGCAGGGGTCGCGGGCGCCGCCGGCGCTATCGCACGGCCGTGCCGCGATCGCAAGCGGTGAGCCGGCGAGCGCTGCGGGGCGGCGGCCGGCGAGTTGACAGGCTCCCTGCGGCCCGCGCATGTTCCGTCGGGAAATGCCATCGGAGGAGAGGAACCGGAACATGGGTCGGAAATCCGTACCTTTGCCGCTGACTGCGCTGACCCGGCGACGACTGCTGGGCGGGATGGGGGCCGCGGCCGTCGCGGTCGGCGTCCTGCCGCGGATGGCCGAGGCGCAGAGCAAGGTGGTCAATGTCTACAACTGGGACACCTATATCGGCGAGACCACGCTCGAGGACTTCACCGCCGAGACCGGCATCCAGGTCCGCTACGATCTGTTCGCCAGCAACGACGAGCTGTTCGCCAAGCTGCGCCAGGGCAATCCCGGCTATGACGTGATCTTCCCCTCCAACGACTACGTCGAGCGGATGATCGTCGCCGGCATGCTGGAAAAGCTGGATCACGGCAGGATCCCCAACATGCAGCATATCGATCCGGCCTTCGCCGACCCCGCCTTCGATCCGGGGCGCCAGTACAGCATGCCCTACATGTGGGGCACCATCGGCATCGGCTACCGCAAGTCCGTGGCCTCGCCCGCGAGCTGGGGCGATATTCTCGATTCGGCGGAGTATTCGGGCCGGATCTCGCTCCTGAACGATACCAGCATCATCCAGGTGGCACTCAAATACCTGGGCTATTCGGCCAATTCGCGTAGCAAGAAGGAGATCGACGAAGCGGCCGATCTGCTGATTCGCGCCAAGCCGCACATCAAGGCCTTCGCGCCGGATACCGGGCAGGACCTGCTGCTCTCCGGCGAGGTCGATCTGGCCATGGAATGGAACGGCGACATCCTCCAGGTGATGGAGGAGGACGACGATCTCTCCTACCTGGTGCCCAAGGAGGGCGGCCTGCTGTGGGAGGACACCATGTGCATTCCCAAGGATGCGCCCAATCCGGACAATGCACATACCTTCATCAACTACATCCTCACCCCGCAGGTTCACGCTTCGATTGCGACCTTCATCAAATACGCCTGTCCGAACAAGACGGCGCTCCAGTACATTCCCGAGGAGGACCGCGAGAACCCGGCGATCTATCCGCCGCGCGAGGTGATCGAGCGCAGCGAGGTGTCGATCTACAAGGGCGAGGAGATCGAGAGCCTCTACGAGCAGGCCCTCACGCGGGTACTGGCGGCCTGACGTCGAGCGTCGCGACCGCCGCCGAAGGTGAAAGTGAAGCGGGCCCCGGAAGGGGCCCGCTTTCGTCGTCTGTCGTCCCCTGCCGCGCGATCGGGAGACGCGTTACTCGAGGGAGATCTCGACGCGTCGGTTCTGGGGCTCGCGAACGCCGTCGGGAGTGGGCACCCGCGGCCTGGTTTCGCCATACCATTGGAGTTCCATGGCGGTGTCCGGCACGCCCAGCTCCGCCAGCACCTTGGCGACGGCGCGGGCCCGACGCTTCGACAGCTCGAGATTGTAGGCGGCCGGGCCGGAGCGGTCGGCATGGCCGGCGAGGATCAGCCGCGTCGCTTTGCCCGCCTCGTAGTCTTCGGCGACCTGGGCGAGGATCTTGCGCGCCACCGGCGTGATCTCGGCGCGATCCCAGGCGAAGAAGACGATATAGACATTCTCGATGCCGCTGGCCAAGGCGTCGTCCACCGCGGCCATCGCCGTCATGAAGCGCGCCTTGCACTCCTCGGCCCGCGCCGAACCGTACTCCGCTCCTTCCAGCCAGCAGTCGAAGGCGGTCTGGGCCCGACCGGCGGCGATGGGCGCGAGACGCCGGGCATCGCGGTCGAAGGCGTCCATCAGGCGTGCACGGGCCGCGCCCAGCTCTTCGGCAGCGGCGTCGTCGAGCTCGCGCAGGGCGAGCTCGTCCGGGAGCACATTGGCGCCCTCGGCCGCAGCCACCGCCTTGCGGCCGAAATGCCGAAGGTCGCCATAGTCGAACTGCGCCTTCTGGTACTCCATGTTTTCGATGTAGCCGGCGCGCAGGGCCTGGACGAAGGCCGGACCGTGCGGCTGCATCTCGCGCACCGCGTCGAGATCGTTGGTCAGCAGGAAGTAGTCGTCCATGGCACGCCTGTCCAGGTTGGCGCAGCCCGCCAGAGCGAGACCGACCAGTGCGGCGAATACGACCTTGGCGCCATTCAGCATCGCGAAATCCCTTCGACTGCGGATCGGAAGCCCCCAATCACCCGGCGCCGATCCCACGCCAACCGGTACGGAACGGATGGCCATGCGGCAGACGGCTCGTGCAACCGCGGCGATAACAAGGCCAAATGCGAACCCGGATCAAGACGTTTCTCGGCCGTCACCCGCCCGGGCCGCCGGAGTGTTGCGCCGGGCCAACGGCACCGATGGCCGGTTCGACACGCGATCGCCGTGGACCGGCTACCGGCAATCCGGGTTTCGCTACACGACCTACAGGGATTCGCCGCTGCCGGCTCCCGCCAGCGTCTCCTCGAAGAACCGGCGGACCTCCTCCACACGGCGTTCGAGGAGACCGAGCCCGGCCTCGTCCGTACCGTGTTTCTCCGCGGCCTCCGCCAGCTCGGCGACGCGGTCGGCACCGACGTTGCGGCTGGCCCCCTTGAGTGCATGGGCCAAGCGCCGCAGCTCTTCGCCGGCGCCGAGGGCGCGGCGCATGTCCTCGACATAGCGGGTGGCGGTGGCCAGGTAGAGAGAGCCGATCTCGACGATGAGCTGGCGGTCGCCATCGGCGATGTCCGCCAGGCGCTCGAGATCGATCGGAGGGTCCATGAGCTCGCGTCCCCGAAAGGGCAACGGCTTCTCCGTCGCCCCTGCTTCGCCGGTGCCGCCCTGCTGGGTCAGTTCGCGGATGATGCCGAGCAGGCGGCCGATGGACAGTGGCTTGGCGAGATAGCCCTGGAGGCCCGCCTCCCGGCAGGCGTTGCGGGCCGACGCTTCGTCCCAGGCGTCGCCGAACACCAGAATCGGCACCTCGTCGAGACTGCGTACCTCGCGGCGCAGCCAGCTTCCGAGCTCGAGGCCGCTGCCGTCCGGGAGATTGAGGGCCACGAGCACCAATGCGAACCGGCTCCGACGGGCGGCACGTCGAGCCTCCGCGGCGCTGCCGGCACAGCAGACCGCGTAATGCAGCTTGTTCAGTACGAGCTGCATGAGGCTGCGACTGAGGGCGGGATCGCCCACGATCAGAAGCGTCTTGGTGTCGTCCTGCGGACCGGGCATCGGTTCCTGTTCGTCACCGGCTGGGCGATGCGATTTTCACCATAAGGCGAGCAACGTCAAGCGAACATAACCAGTGGTGTGCAGTCAACCGGTGCGGCAGGTGGTCACCGCGAGTTCCGCCGCGAGACCGGCGTTGGCCAGCACCAACGCGCGATTGAGGGCGATGGTGCGCCCCTGGGAAAGCTCCGCGAGGCAGGCCAGCAGATAGGGAGTTTCGGCCGCGCCGCGGATGCCCTCGGCGGCGGCCCGGCGCCGGCAGCGAGCGAGCAGCGCTTCGAAGGTCGCGGCATCGAGTGCGAAAGCGGCGGGCGGCGGCCGGGCAACCACCAGACTTCCGGGCCAGCCCAGGGCCTGCTGCGCCCGGTACAGTCCGGCCAGATCCGCCACCGTGTCGATTCGGGGAACGGCGATCTCCGAGCGCTCCACATAGAAGGCCGGCAGCCGGTCGGTGCGATAGCCGACGACCGCCACGGAAAGGGTCTCG
>JALSRW010000619.1 GCA_026984595.1 Alphaproteobacteria bacterium | reverse complement strand
TGCCCCGAGATGCACGGGCGCGAAGGGCCGGAGCGAGGCGCCCGATGGCGTGAGCGACAGCGTTGTGTAACTCGGGTCCGACACGGGCCGGGTGGCGGGCCCCACGGCGAGGTTCCATGGCAGCCCGATCTCGCCCGCGGTGAAGGGCAGTTCGGTGACGGCCGCATCGAGCACCACGACCCGCGCACCGGCCGGGGCCGGATAGCCGATGGCAGCTTCGGTTCCACGCTGGCCGCGCAGGAGCGTGGTCAGGCGATAGCGGCCGGGGGCGACCAGCGCCACGTCGCGGGCCTGCAGGATTTCCCAGCTTCCGGGGGCGCTTTCGACGGCGAAGGCATTGGCGCCCGCGAACAGCTGCAAGTCGGTGATGCTATCGAGCTGGCCCCAGGGGAGGTCGATCTCCAGCACCGCGCCGCGATCCCACCGCCAAACAGGTCCGGCGGGCAAATCGCTGACCAGCGTTCCGATCCGCGCACGGCGGGTGATTGTGGCGAAGTTCGCCCAGCCCGAGGTTTCGGGGGAGCGCAGCACCGCAACGGTTCCCGGCCAGGGGTCGGCATCGATGGCGACGAGCGGACGCAGCGGCGTGTGGCTGCTGGTGAGTTGCGGCAGGTCGAGGATGGCCACCTCGGGCGCGCCGAGAGATACGGAGCGGGCCACAGCGGCCGCGCGTTGGGCCCCGGGCGGCAGGTCATAGACCTCGCGGTCCTGCCTTGTGGCCTCGATCCGCCGGGAAAGCCCGTCGGCGATGCGGGTGAGGCGGAACTCGGTGGTCGTGCCGTCGGTAAACTCCACCACATCGCCGGGATCGAGCGCGAGGCGCGAGGGCGGCAGAGCAAAACTCGCCCGTTCGCGCGCGGTCCAGGTCTCCATCAGGGCCCGTCGGCAGCGGCGTTCGGCTTCCTCCGGCGCAACGGCCAGGGGGAAGCTCTCGGAGGTGACACGTACGGCGCCGGTGGTGATGCGGCGGGCCTCGACCAGGGCGCTGTCATAGTCCTCGTCCGCCCGCGCGACGCTCCAGCGCAGAACCTGGGGCAGCTCGGTCTCCTGGCCGCGGGTGCGCTCGATGTCCTCGGCGTTGCCAGCCACCAGATCGTCGGGCGTGATGGTGGCGACCGCTGCGCGCGCGCGCATGATGAAGCGGATCACGCCTTCGCTCTCAACGGCATCGAAGCCGAAGTGGCGGGCAAGCATGGAGATCGTGGTGCGCGGGCTTTCGATGGCCGGGATCACGAGCCCCTCCACCGCACCCCAGAGGCCGGAGACGTCGATGTGCGCGGCATCCATGCCGGCGGCGAGGCAGAGGTGGCGCACGAGCGCGGCAAGCGACACCGCGCCGAGCCGCCCCGTCAGCCAATGGCCCAGCTGCCAGTTGGCCCCGTCGGACCAGACGTCGGTGAGGGCCGGGAAGAACGGGTGCGGGCGGGCGTCCCAGGACCAGGCGGCGCAGTCCAACGTGTCGACCATCGGCAAACTATTCGCGCTGGAGACCGGGTTGTTCGACGGGTCGACCCAGTAGAGCGCGGTGGCCTCGAGACAGGCCCGCTGGATGGCATCGTCGCGCCAGCCTCGCGAGAAATACGGCGCCGCGCTTTCCGAGGACTTGGGATCGTAGAAGACGTTGGGCTGGTTCGTGCCCCGGTCGATGGCCGGGCAGCCGAACTCGGTGAAACGGATGGGCTTGGACTGGGGTATCCAGCCGGTGGTGGACTGGTCGACCGGCAACACCTCGACACCATGGACCACGATGTCTTCGCCCAAAGTGGCGGAGCGCGGCCCGATCCGGAAACCAGCCGAGCCGGAAACCCCCGCCGTCACCTCCAACGTGATCTTCCACAGCCCCGGTGAAACCTCGGTCTGGCTGGTGGCCTCGATCGTGTGCGCCCCGGGCGCGGTGCTTTCCCAGCCGCCGATCTTGCCGAAGTAGGAAGCATGCTCGGCACCGGTGCCAAGGGCGAAATAGAGCGCGAAATCGCCCGACGCGCCCGGAGCCACGAATGCGGTGATCCGCACCCGGTCCCCGGCGGCAAGGGTCTGGTATCCGGGTGTGGCGCCGTGCCAGGTTGCACCGTCGGAGGCGATGCGGGCGGGTGAGCCGAAGGGCCCGAATGTCCCGATCGTGGGCGTGATCGCCACGGTGGTGGGGTTCGGATCATAGCTCGCCACGTCGGCGGCATTGGCGAAGAGTCCGGTTCGCACGCCGCCCGGGCGGTCATGATGTGGTTTCGACCACCAGTTCACCAGATCCTTGAAGCGGAAGGTCCACGGCTCGTTGTAGAAGCCATCCGTGATCGGCGTGCGGTTCTGCGCGTCCCGGTCGGCATCGCTCGCATAAAACCAGTCAAACCCTTCACCGCCGGCGATGTTCGCCTGCAGATAGGCGCGGTCGTAAATTGCAGGCCAGCCGGCCTGCGCGTCAGCGTGTTCAAACCCGTCACGCCAGTCGGAAAGCGGCATGTAGTTGTCGATCCCGATGGAATCGATGTTCCCGTCCGCCCAGAGCGGGTCGAGATGGAAGAACACGTCGCCCGAGCCATCGGCGGGCTGGTGGCCGAAGTATTCCGACCAGTCGGCCGCATAGCTGATCGCGGTGCCCACCCCGAGGATCGCGCGCACGTCCGCCGCGAGGCTCTGAAGCTGCGCCACCGCCGGATAGCTCGTCGCGCTGTCGCGGATGGTGGTCAGCCCGCGAAGCTCCGAGCCGACCAGGAAGGCATCGACCCCTCCCGCTGCCGCGCAGAGATGCGCATAATGCAGGATCATCCGCCGCCAGCCCCAGTCATTGCCGCCGGTCCAGGAGACGGTCTCGCCCGAGACGGCGAAGTCGGAGATCTGCGCATTGCCGAAGAACGCCGCGACCTGGCTGGCCGCCGTTGCCGTCTTGTCCACCGTGCCCGCAAAGCCCGCCGCCGGAGAACAGGTGATCCGCCCGCGCCATGGCAGCGCCGGCTGGCCGAGCGTGGCGACGTTGTCGGAATACGGGTTCGGCAGGCTGTTGCCCTCGGGCACATCCATCAGCAGGAAGGGGTAGAAGGTCACCCTGTAGCCGCGCGCCTTCAGTTCCCTGATCGCCTGCACCACCGCCGCGTCGCTCGGCGTGCCGCCATAAACGGGTCGGCCCTCGGCATCGGTCGAGACCAGATGCGCCGAGGCGCGGTCCACGCCGTTCACCTGCCAGACCTGCGGCGTTGTGGTCTTGGTGGCGGTCTCGACGCCAGGGCGGACGGTGCAGTTGCCGACCCTGAGATCGTCCCCGAACCAGCTTACCACCAGCGACACGCTCTCCACCCCCGGCGCCAGCGCCTCGAGCCGGTCGAGGGAGACCAGAAAGTCGGCCCGGTCGGTCTCGGCATGGGCATTTTCCGGGGTGGTCTTCGCGCCCTCCTTCCGCATCACCGGCTCGCTGGCATAGACGAACTCGCCCGCGCCGGGGATCATGGTGACGGCGCGGATGGCTCCTTCGGCGGTGTCGGGATCGGCGAGCGGCCGAAACACCTCGAAGGACAGCTGAGGGATGCGGTTGCCGAAAGGCGTGAGGTCGAGTTCCTCGAACACCACGTAAGCCGTGCCACGATAGGCAGGCGCGCCCTCGGCTCCCATCTTCGCGGCGATGAACGGGTCAGCGGCCTGCGCCTCGTCGCCCGGATACCAGCGCCTAGTGATGGTGGAAGTGTCCAGCAGCTCGCCGTCGGCCCAGACGCGGCCGATGCCGGTGATCGGGCCTTCGCAAAGCGCGACGGCGAAGGAGGCGGTGTAGCTGTATTCCGTGGTGGTGACGGATGGTCCGCCGCCCTTGCCACCGCCTTGTGTGGTGGTGCTGACATGCTCGGTGAAGTCGGTGGCCCAGATGATGTTGCCGCCGAGCCGCATGCGGCCGAAGACGCGGGGGATCGTGGTGCCCTCGGTGGCGGAGGTCACCCGCAGGCTGTCGAGCCTTGCGCCTTCATAGCGCTGGTCGGGCTGGAGCGAGCCCACGATCCAGCTGTCCACGACGGACCCCGCCATGGTGCCGATCGCCCCGCCGATGGTGGCGGCGGAAATGCCCAGAATGCCGCCGCCGATCGAGGCGCCGATGGCCTGACCGGCAAGACCGAGCACGAGGGTCGCCATCAGCGCCTCCCTGGTTGGGGATAGAGAAAGGCGAAGGCGAGGCGCCGCCGCCAGTATCGGGTGAAGGGTTCCTCGATCACCCCCAGCCGTTCGCGGGCATGGATGAGGGTGCCGGTGTCGGACAGGATGCCAACATGCTTGGCGATGGCGCGCTCGCGCATGCGAAACATCAGGAGCGCGCCGGGTGGCGGATCATCCGCCGCCACCTCGATCATGCAGCCGCAGGCGCCCTCGGCGAGCACCTCGACGGGGCCAGCCTCTCCCCAGTCGCGGGAATAGGGCGGGATCGGGAAGGGTTCCGGCCCCACCACCTCGCGCCAGACGCCACGGGCGAGCCCGAGGCAGTCGCAGCCGACGCCATGCAAGCTCTGCTGATCGTGGTAGGGCGTGCCGAGCCATGAACGCGCCGCCGCGATCACCTTCGCCCGCGCCACCGGCGTTCGCACAAAGTCGGCCACTACAGCACGCTCCCGTCATTGACCCGGCCTGGGAGGCGTAGCGCAACACCGTGTCATTGCCGGGGATATGCGGAAAGCCCCGGAAGTTGGCGGTGTTGGCGAAGCGGGCGCGGCAGGTGGCGAAGGCCTTGTCGCAACCGGCGCGGATGGTGAAGGCGTCGCTCAAAGCGATGGTGGATGCTGGCGGTTCCAGCAGCGTGATCACCGCCTCGCCGGTGGTGGCCACCTCGTGCCGTTCCACTTCCGCGCGCCGGCCGGCATTGGCGCCCGTGTCCCAGGCGAGCGTTCCGAAGGTGAAGAGCCCCGCGGCGAAGCCCGAGAGCCCTGAAGCCGAGAAGGCGCGGTCGCGCAGGGGCACGGCCACAGTGCCGGTTGCCTTCCAGGCCGCGTTCTCGAGGTCGATCCCGCAGCGCCCGTCACCCAACACGGCGTCGCAACCGGCCTGAAAGCTCCGCCCCACCGGCTGGTCGAGCAGATGAGCGAGGCTCCGCATCTCGGCGGTGAAGGCCACGCGCCCACGCCTGATCTCGCCGATCGCGCCCCGGCGCATCAGCACGCGCTGGCTGGTGTCGGTCCAGTTGACCCGCCAGACCTCGACCGCCGCGCCGTCCCACAGTCCTGCGGCGATGTCGGCTTCGGTGATGACGCCCGAGCGCAGCACGCCTTGCGCCTCCTGCGCGTCCACCGCGAGATCGCCCGCGGCGCGCAGCTCCGAGGCCGCAAACCCGCTTTCCGGCTCGAAGCGGGTAGCCTCGAAGCTGAGCGTCCGGTCGTGGTCGGTGAAGCCGAACACCTGGCCATCGGTGCGCGTGATCCGCCAGCACCAGGCAAGCGTCGTCGTGCCCTCGTCGAGATGGGCTTGCAATGCGGGCGAGAGGGATTTCATCGGCAGGTCCCAGTCATGCGGTCATCGAGATCGGCGATCCAGTTCGCCCAGTCCGGCGGCACCTCCGCGACAGTCGCGGCAGGTGGTCGCGCCAGTCGCGCCTCGGCATAGGAGGCGCAGCCCGCATCACCACCGCCCATCGTTGCGGCGCAGCCGCTCAGCAGGATCGCCAGCATTGCGGCCGTCACGAACCGCATCGCGGCCGCGCTCGACCTTCCCGATCGTCTCTTCCATCGCATCGCGTTCGGCCTCCCGTTTGCCCTGACGCTTTCCTTCCACGCGGCCCCAGAACCGGCCTAGCACCAGCCCCCCGAGCGCACCCAGCGCCGCGACCAGCCAGATCAGGAACTCAACCATCGTCCCGCTCCCCGCGCCCGGCGGCGACGCAGAGGGCGACGATCAGAACGCCAAACCAGCCGCCCAGGACGAACCCCGCCAGAAACTCAGGCATCGCCCCGGAACCCCCGCTCGATCCGGTCGCGCAGACCGATCAGGCCGAGACCGAGGAAGATGAGTCCGGCGGGCGAGGCATCGCCCGAGCCGGCAAGCAGTGCGACGAGGCGCGAGAGCTCGCTGAGCGGGCCGGTGGTGGGCAGCGCGACCGACGCGATGCCGGCGAGCATGGCGAGCAGCCCTGCCCACCAGGTGAGCGAATTGGGTCGGATGTAACGCATGGGGATCAGGTTCTCCGGATCAGGGCGGAAAGGAAATCGACCAACCGGGCGAGCCAGCCGGTCGGTGTGTTTGGGCTTGGCCCTGGCTTGACGGGACGCAGCAGGTCCAATGCCTCATTCTCGGTCAGGCGACGGATCGACCGCGAGAAGTCCACCCGGCCCGCACGGTCAACGGCCCAGACCGGGATCGTCCCGCGGGGATAGCGGCCATGCCGGAACAGGTCGCGCTCCGCTTCCCGGCGCGGAATGACTGAGGCCGGCCGCCTCCAGTTCAGGAAGGCGCGCGCCGCCGCCTCGCGGTCGCCGGCGTTCAGGCGCCGGGTCAGCGCGGCACGGGAAATGCCGCCAGTGTTGAAGTGGAAGCTGACCAGCGCATCGAACTCGTGGGGGCTGAGCGGCACGGTGACGACGCGCAGGACGGCTTCCTCGTAGCGCGTAAGGTCGGCACGGAAGACCCGGAAGGCATCACGGATCCCGGCGTCGAGATCGGCGGGCATGCCGCGCGGCATGGTGGCCGGATCGGGCGGCCCGGCGGCTGCCGTATGGCCGATGCCGGAGGTCCAGGTGCCGGTGG
>JALSRW010000618.1 GCA_026984595.1 Alphaproteobacteria bacterium | reverse complement strand
GGGCGGGATCATTCCCACCGCGGCCTTCACCGAGCCCGATGTCGGCTCCGATCTGGCCTCGCTGAAGACCCGTGCGGTGCGGGTCGGGGATCACTGGGAGGTGTTCGGCGCCAAGACCTGGATCACCCATGCCGCCCGCGCCGATCTGATGACCCTGCTGGTGCGCACCGACCCGAACGCCAAGGGCTATCGCGGCCTGTCGATGCTGCTCGCCGAAAAGCCCCGTGGCACCGATACCGATCCCTTCCCGCCGGAAGGGCTCGAGGGCTCCGAGATCCCGGTCCTGGGCTACCGCGGCATGAAGGAATACACGCTGTCCTTCGACGGCTTCCGGGTGCCGCGCGAGGGGCTCCTGGGCGGGGTCGAGGGGCAGGGCTTCAAGCAGCTCATGGCCACCTTCGAAAGCGCCCGCATCCAGACCGCCGCCCGCGCCGTCGGGGTGGCCCGCAACGCCCTCGAGCTGGGCCTCGCCTATGCCAACGAGCGGCGCCAGTTCGGCAAGCCCATCTTCGAATTCCCGCGGGTCCACGGCAAGCTCGCCCGGATCGCCACCGAGGTGATGATCGCCCGCCAGCTCACCCTGTTCGCGGCGCGGGAGAAGGACGCCGACCGCCGCTGCGACCTCGAGGCGGGGCTGGCCAAGCTGCTGGCGGCGGCGGTGGCCTGGGGGGCGGCCGACAACGCTCTTCAAATTCACGGCGGAAACGGCTATGCACAGGAGTACCAGATCAGCCGCGTGCTGTGCGACGCGCGCATCCTCAACATCTTCGAGGGTGCCGCGGAAATACAGGCACAGGTGATCGCGCGGCGGCTGCTGGCCGAGTAGTGGAAGGGAGGCTCGTCGACCGGGCGGAAGACACGCCCGACGCCGAGGAAAGGGGAAGCCCAGGGCTTCCCCTTTTGCCGATGGATCCCCCACCGCATGGGAGACGTTGCGCGTCAGCCGCCCGGCGGCGCCGGTTCCCGCGCCAGATATGTGCGGATCACCGCCGCCATCCGTTCCGCCGTGGTCTTGTGCGGCAGGAGGGTTCGGAACCGCCCGTCCGGTCCCATCAGATAGGTCAGCGAGCCGTGATCCACGAGATAGTCCTCGGGATGCTCGGGATCGACGATCACCTTGCGGCGGTGCACGCGATAGGCCCGGGTCACCGCCCGGATCTGCGCTTCGCTGCCGGTCAGGCCCAAAAGCCGCGGATGGAAACCGGAAACGAAATCCGCCAGGACTTCCGGGGTGTCGCGGGCGGGATCGACGGTCACGAACAGGGGCTGGATGCGGTCCGCCTCCTCGCCGAGCAGATCGAGAGCCCCGGCCATCACCGCGAGATCCAGGGGGCAGACATCGGGACAGCCGGTATAGCCGAAGAAGATCAACAGGAAACGGCCGCGGAAATCGGTGTCGCGTCGTGTCCGACCATATTGGTCGACCAGTTCGAACGGGCCGCCGAAGGACAGGCCGGCCGGCAGATCCTCGGGCCCGGCGGCGACCGCCGGCAGTGGCGCCAGCAGGAGCAGTAGGGCCAGTGTGCGCAGCAGCCTCATTCTTCGGGCTGCAGCCCGGGAATGCCGAACACCCCGTCGCGGGCGATCACCGCCTTCACCGCGGGATCGTTGCGCCACCATTCCTTGGTGGGGCCGTTGCGCCTTTTCCAATCCTCGATGAAGGCGCGGGCCGGCTTCCATGCTTCCTCGGCGGAGCCGCGCAGCCTCTGGACGAACAGCAGGGTCATCGCCGGGTTCTCGATGACCAGCCCGTCGACCATCACCTCCCGGCCGCAATAGGGCAGCAGGTCGAGCGTGGCGCCGGCGAAGAAGACATTGCCCTTGACCGCCGGGTAGAGCCGCCCCTCTTCGGTCACCAGACCGAGCTGACGCCGGCCGCCACCGCAATCCTCGGGGCAGTCGCCGGTGAGCGCGCAGAGCAGATCGACGACTTCGCCGCGCAGAACGACCGGCTTCTCGTGCGCAATGCCCCAGCTCTGGGCGGCGAAGGCATTGCCGCCGGCCAGCAGCAGCAGGAGCGGCAGCCAGGAAAGCGGACGGAACATGCTCATTCCCCGAACGGCTGGATGCCGTATTCGTCATGGGTCAGGTTGACGATCCCCTGATCGTCGGCGACCTGGTCGACGATCAGGTATTTGACGCCGTCGCGCTCGAACAGGCTGCCGTCGACCGTGACCTCGTGGGTCTGGATGCGGACGATGCGGGGGTTGGCGACGCTTCGATCGTCGCCCTCGATCTTCAGCACCATGTAGTAGTTGCCGGCATCGTCCATGATGCTCACCGGGATACCGCCCACTGCGCACCATACCGCGCATTGGTGGTGGGCGGTGCCGAAGCCGTACATGATGCCGGTGATCGCGCACCAGGTATCGACGATCTCGCCGGTCACCTGCACCCGCTGGGCGGCCGCGGCGGGATTCGGTGCGGCCAGCAGCAGGCCGAAGGCGAGGGCCATTCCCGTGGATCTGCGCATGGGCTCTCTCCGCCGTCTCACCGTTCGCAAAGCGTAGGTTGTCGGGCCGCCGGCGGCCACTCACGAAACCGAGACCGGGGCCGCACCCCCGCCTCGGCGGCCACCGCCGCGCAGCGCGCGCAGCGCCAGGAAGGAAAGCCAGGAGGCCTCGAACCAGCCGGCGAGCGCCGCGGCGAGACCGGCGCCGGTCAGGGCGAGGCCCGGCACCAGCAGGAACAGAAGGGCCAGAAACAGCCCCCTGGCGAGCGCCGAGGCCCGCAGCAGTCCCCCCACCTTGCCGCGCATCACCAGCACGGTGGCCGCCGGCAGGCTGGGCGGGGCCGCCGCCTGCTGCAGCAGGAGCAGCACGAGCACGGTACGGCCTCCGGCGAAGTCCGGGCCGCCGATCAGGGTCAGCAGCGGCAGCGCGAACCAGGCGGCGAGGGCGAGGAGGGGCCAGCCCAGGGCGGTGGCGGTGGCGGCCAGACGCAGTGCGGTCCGTCGCGCCCGGCGCAGGGCGCCGGCTGCCACCAGATGGGCGAGCTCCGGTTCCAGTGCCTTGCGGACCATCTCCGCCACGCGTTCCAGAGATCCGGCGATCTGCAGGGCGAGCTGATAGAGACCGGCCATCCGGGCGCCGAGCATGGCGCCGACCAGGAGCGTGGCGATACGGCTGGAGACCAGACCCACGGTGCCGCGCAGATTGACGGCGATCAGCAGACGCCAGAGACCGGGATGGGGACGGACCAGCCCGCGCAGCCGGAACTCCATGCCCTCCAGCAGCCGCCGCCGCCGGAGTTCCCGCAGGGCCAGACCCCAGGCGACCAGGCTGTCGGCGATATTGGCGGCGAGCCAGGCGGCCCCCACCGCCCAGAGGCCGCCATCGGCCGGCATCGCCAGCAGCACTCCGGCGAGGCGTACCGCCGGCAGAACGATCCGCTGCAGGGCGGCCAGATCGAAGCGGTCGAGCAGGCGCAACACGGCCAGGGGGGTGGCGCTCTGGGAGAACAGGATGATCACCAGATAGGGGCGGGCGAAGCCCAGGAGCCCGGGCGGCCAGCCCAGAAGCGGCAGCAGCGGTGCCACCAGCAGCTCGGCCAGCAGCAGGGCGGCGGCGGCACTGCCCAGATCGAGCAGCAGCACCAGCAGCAGCAACCCCTGGAGATCGCGCCTGCGGCCGGAGCTCAGGCAGATGGCGCCGAAGCGCACCAGCACCCCGCCGGCATTGAACCGGCAGATGCCGGCCACGGTCAGGGCGAAAGCCTGGACCACCACCAGTTCGCCGAAGCCGGCGCTGCCCAGGGTGCGCGCGGCCAGGGCGATGGCGGCGATGCCCAGGAGCGCGGCCAGCCCGTGGCCGCCCGAGAGCCGCACGGTATTGTGGAAGATCCGGCGCAACACACCACCCGCCGGCGCGAGATCGCCGATCACCGGGGCAGGTCCCGTTCACAGCCATGCATCACCGCGCCACCGGCCTTCCCCCTCCCGCCGGGTCATTGACCCAAGTCAATTCCCGTCGACGCACCGCGACCTAGTGTCGACTTCCCCGGCCGCCCCGTTCCCGGGCGTCTGTAGCGACATCGTTGCCGATCGGGCCATATGCGCATCGTGCTTTTCCTGTCGGCTCTCACGGGTGGCGGCGCGCAGCGACGCATGCTGCTGCTGGCGCGCGGCTTCGCCGCCGCCGGGCAGGAGGTGGAAATCGTCACCGCCCGGGCGGAACCGCCGGCGCAGCGGCCGCCATTGCCGCGAGGGGTCACCCATCATCCGCTGGCCTGCCCGATCGCCGGGCTGCCCTGGTTGCGCCACCGCCGCGGCCTTTGGGTGCCGGCGGTCTGGCACCGGCTCGCCGCATATCTGCGCCGGGAGCGTCCCGATGTGCTGCTTTCCACCTCCACCCCGGCCAACCTGACGGCGCTGCTGGCCCGCGCCGTTTCGGGCACCGGAACGCCGCTGGTACTCGCCCTCAATCTCGATCTCGCCGCGTCGCTCGGCCGCGGCCTCGGCGCTGCCCTCGACCTGCCGCGCAGAGTGGCCGGGCTCTACCGCCGCGCCGAGATGCGGGTGGCCATCTCCGAGGGTGTGGCGGACGGCTACCGCCGCCTGCTGGGAGGCGAGGATGCGGCCGTCGTCACCGTCCCCAATCCCGTCGATCTGGCGGCCGTGGTCCGGGGCGCGCGAGCGGTGCCCGAGCCCGCCTGGACGGATGCCGACGGGCGGCCGCTCCTCCTTGCCTGCGGCAAGTTCAAGCCGCAGAAGGATTTCGCCACCCTGATCCGGGCCACGGCGCTGCTTTCGCGTCGGCGTCCCGTACGTCTCGCCATTCTCGGCGAAGGCGAGGAACGGCGGCGACTCCTGCATCTCGCCCGCGAGCTCGGCCTCGGCGGGCATCTGTGGATGCCGGGTTTCGTCGCCAACCCCTTCGCCTGGATGGCACGGGCGTCGGCGTTCGTCCTGTCCTCGCGCTTCGAGGGCTCGAGCAACGTGCTGCTGGAGGCGCTGGCCTGCGGCTGTCCGGTGGTCGCCACCGACTGTCCGAGCGGGCCGCGCGAGCTCCTGGCCGGCGGCCGCTACGGGCGGCTCGTGCCGGTGGGCGATGCCGAGGCCCTGGCCGCGGCCATCGATGCCTGCCTCGATGCACCGCGCGACAGCGCCCGGCTGCGCGCCCGTGCCGCCGAATTCTCCATCGAGCGGGCCGTCGCCGGCTATCTCGCCGCCATCGCCGAAGCCCGTCGCCGCCGGGTGGCCGCCGACCGTGCGCGTGCCGGTGGGCAGGCCCGCCTGCGGGGCGCGCGATGAGCCGACGTATCGCCATCCTGCTGCGTTCCCTCGAAGGGGGCGGGATGCAGCGCAATGTGGCCGAGCTCGCCCGCGGTCTCGTTCTCCGTGGCTGGCAGGTGGATGTACTGGCGGTGGATGTGGAGGGGGGGATGCGCCGCCAGCTTCCGGTGGCGGCAAGGGTGCATCGCCTGCCCGTGGCCCGGCGGGCGGTCGGTGCCCGGGCGCTGATCGAGCTGCTGCCGGACCTCGATGCCCGGGACCGTCTGCGGCTGCGCTTCGGCCCGCTGCCCGGCCTGTTCCGCGCCCTGCCGGCGCTGAGCGACCAACTGCGCAAGGCCCCTCCGGCGGCCCTGCTGGCCCTCGGCACCCAGGCCAATCTCGCGGCATTGGCGGCGCGACGCCGGGCCGGACGGTCCTTCCGCCTGCTGGTCAGCGAGCACAACATGCTGTCCTCGGTGGCGCGCAATTCCCGGCGCCATTTCCGGCACCTCTATCCGCGTTTCGTGCAGGCCGCGTATCCCGAGGCCGATGCCATCATCGCCGTCTCCCGCGCGGTCGCCCGTGATCTGGAGGTGACCGCCGGTCTGCCGCCGGGGCGGGTGACGGTGATCGGCAATCCGATCGATCTCCGGCGCATCCGCGAGCTCGCCCGCGAGCCACCCGGCCACCCCTGGACCCGCAGCCGCGAGATCCCGCTGCTGCTGGCCGTCGGCCGGCTGCACTGGCAGAAGGATTTCGCGACATTGCTGGAGGCGATGGCCCGGCTGCGGGTGCGGCGGCGGGTGCGGCTGGTGATCCTCGGCGAGGGACCCGAGCGGCCGCGCCTCGAGCGCCGCTGTCGCCGGCTCGGTCTCGCCGAGGAGGTGCGGATGCCCGGCTTCACCTCCAACCCCTACGGCTGGATGGCGCGGGCGTCGGTGTTCGTGCTGCCGTCGCGCTCCGAGGGTTTCGGCCATGTTCTGGTGGAGGCGCTGGCCTGCGGCCGCCCGATCGTGGCCACCGACTGCCCGGGCGCTCCGGCCGAAATTCTCGAGGGCGGCCGTTACGGCGACCTCGTGCCGGTGGGCGACGCCGAGGCGCTGGCGCAGGCCATCGAGACGGCCCTCGACCGGCCCGTCGATACCGAGCGCTTGCAGAAGAGGGCGGAGGTCCTGGCGGCGGGGGATCCCACCGAAGCCTATCTCGCGGCCCTGTTTCCCGGAGACCGACATGCCCCCAATGGACGATGCCATGGCGAGGCGGCAGCCTGAACCGCCGGAGGATGCCGGATGGGTGGCGCAGGTCCCGCGCTATCCCACCAAGCATATCGCCATCTTCATCTACGGCCTGACCGGTGGCGGTGCCCAGCGGCGCACGCTGACGCTGGCCAACGCCTTCGCCGCCTGCGGCCATCAGGTGGATCTGGTGCTGGTACGGGGCGAGGGCGTGCTGGAACCGCAGGTGGCGCCACGGGTGCGGGTGATCGCCCTCGACCGCGCCGATCGGCTGCTGGGACGGGCGATCCGCACGAGCCGTACCCGCGGCGTGCAGACCTTCGCCAGCATCCCCGCTCTCGCCCGCTATTTGCGCCGTCAGCAGCCGGATCTGCTGCTGTCCGCCGCCTCCCATGTCAATCTGGTGGCGGTGGCCGGCTGGCGGCTGGCGCGCCTGCCGATCGCACTGGTGCTGCGGGCCAGCAACCATCCGACCGGCAATCTCGCCAATTTCCCGCCGGCCCAGCGCCTGATCCGGGCCTGGATGCGCTGGTTGACGCGGCGCTTCTATCCGCGGGCGGATCTGGTGGTGGCGGTCTCCGACGGGGTGGCCGAAGAACTCGCCCGCCTGACCGGCATGCCGCGGGAGCGCATCCTCACCGTCTACAACCCGGTCACGACCCCGGCCCTGGCCGCGCGCATGGCCGATCCGCTCGACCATCCCTGGCTGGAGGCCTCGGATGCGCCGCTGCTGCTGGCCGCCGGCACATTCAAGATCCAGAAGGATTTCCGCACCCTGGTCGAGGCCTTCGCGCGGCTGCACCGTAGGCGCCCGGTGCGGCTCGCCATTCTCGGCGACGGCCCGATGCGGCCGGCCATCGCCCAGCGGGTCCGCGAGCTCGGGCTGGAGGAGGATGTGCTGTTGCCGGGCTTCATCCTCAACCCCCTGCCCTGGATGCGCCGGGCCTCGGTGTTCGTGCTTTCCTCGATGTGGGAGGGACTTCCGGGAGTGTTGATCGAAGCCATGGCCTGCGGCTGTCCGGTGGTCAGTACCGATTGCCCGAGCGGGCCGCGCGAGATCCTCGAGGGCGGACGCTGGGGCCCGCTGGTGCCGGTCGGCGACAGCCGGGCGCTGGCGGCGGCGATCGCCGATCAGCTCGACCGGCCGACTCCCGCCGAATTGCTGCGCGAGCGGGCCGCGGCCTTCGACCTGCCGCGGGCGGTGGCCCGGTATCTGGAGATCTTCGAGGCCTGCATCCGGGCGCGGGTGCCGCGACGGCTGGCGCGCATTCCGCCCTGGCCGCTCAAGGTGCCGCTCACCTACACGAGCGAGGCCGGTCTCGATTATGTGCTGGGGCGTCTCGGCCTGAGCCGCATCGACCTGTTCCGGCCCTTTGCCGGCAATGCCGAGCATCGCCGGCTCATGGCGCGGATGATGGCCCGGCTCGGGGTCGACCTGGACCGGGCGGTGGCGGCGGCCTGGGTCCAGTTGCGCGAGGCGGACGCCCGCTGTGCCGCCTGCGAGGCGGTGCGCGTCTGCCGCCAGTGGCTGCGTCAGCCGAACGCCGAGCCGCCCGATTTCTGTCCCAACACGGCGCTGTTTCTGCGGCTTGCCCGCGCCGACGCCCTGCGATAGGAGACGCGCTCGCCCAAGGCAACGCGGAGGATGACGGTTCATGGCCGATGTTGGAGGGATCGCCGGCGATCGCCTGAAGAGCTTCATCGAGCGCGTCGAGCGTCTCGAGGAGGAAAAGCGGGAGGTCCAGGAGCAGATCAAGGAAGTCTACGCCGAGGCCAAGGGCGAAGGCTTCGACGTCAAGGTCATGCGCCAGCTCGTTCGCCTGCGTCGGATGAAGCCGCACGAGCGCGGCGAACAGGAGGAGCTTCTGGAGCTCTACAAGAGCGCCATCGGCATGGTCTGAACGCAGCCGGGATCCTCCTTCCGGCAGCGACCGCCGGCGGCCGCCCGCGGGACATCACGGCAGGCCGCGGGCGCCGCCGAATGCGTTTTGCACGGCGATCGCCTGCGCTATACTGGGACATTCGGTGGTGGGCGGCCCGGATGTGCGGGAGCGCTCCGTGCCATGGCGGTCGGAAAGGATCTTCCCATGCGAATCCCGACGAGGATGATGGCGGTTGCGGGCGCGGCCGCCGTGCTGGTCATGGCATGGAGCGCTCCGGCCGAGGAAGCGGCGCGGCTCGGCCGGGTCGTCCAGCTCAGCGGTCCGGTGACCATCCTGCGTGCCGGCGACGCCTCGAGCGCCGCGGTGGGAAGCGCCATCCTGACCGGCGATCGGGTGATCACCGGCCGGCGTTCGCGGGTGCGGATCACCCTTTTCGACCGTACCAGCTTGGTGCTGGGCGCCGACAGCGACGTCGAGATCTCGACATATCTGCGGGCCGGCGCGGCCGAGGAATCCGGCCTGATGTCGCTGCTCCGCGGGATTCTGCGCCTGACCGGTCCGGCGGGGGGCGCCGAGCGCGGGACGCGGGTGCGTACCCGTGCGGCCATCGCCTCGGTGCGCTCGACCGACTGGATCGTCGAAGCCGATTTCGATACCGCCGCCGTACTGGTGGTCCGCGGCCGGGTCGATGTCGCCGCCGCGCTGGGCGGCGGCCGGATCACCCTGCGGACCGGCGAGGGCAGTGACATCCGGCGCGGCTCGGCCCCCGGAAGCCCCGTTCCCTGGGGCGCCGCCCGCGCCGAGGATGCGCTGGCACGCACCAGCCTTCCCTGAGCCGATGCGGATGCGGGGGATTCCTCCCCGGCAGCGGCGTCGCAGCGAGATCATCGGCATCGTCGCGATCGGCATCCTGGTTCTGGGGCTTTCCCGCCTCCCGTTCTACGAGCGGCTTTCGGCGCGGATCGAAGGGCCGCTGCTGACCGCCCGTTTTCTGCTGCGCGGTCCCGAAGCGGCGGGCGAGACGACGGTTCTCGTTCTGATCGACGACCGCAGCCTGGCCGCTCTGGGCGACTGGCCGCTGTCCCGTTCGGTGCTGGCGCACACCATCGATCTCCTGAACGCGGCGGGAGCCCGGGTGGTGGGCTTCGATCTGCTGTTCCTCAACCGCGAGGAGCCGGAGAAAGACGGCGACCCGCTGGCCGCCAGCCTCGCCCGCACGCCGCGCGCCATCCTGCCCTTCGCCTTCACCTATGGCGGCGCCGCGGGGCCGCCGGTCGAACTGCCACCGAGCTTGCGCCCGGCCGCTCTGGCGGTGGTGCGCTGGCCGGCGGATGGGCCCGTCCTGCGCCAGCCCGACGGTATCCTCGTGCCGGTCCCCGAGCTTCGCGGGGCGGCCCGGCTCGCCCATGTGAACCTGTTTCTCGAGGGCGACGGCGCTGTCCGCTTCCTGCGGCCGGTGCTGGTGGCCGGCGAGACGGTGCTGCCTTCCCTGCCGCTGGAGGCGGCGCGGCTCCATCTCGGCCTGCCGTGGGGCCGGGTGACGGCCGAGATGGGTGCCGGGATATGGCTCGGCACGCGCTTCATCGCCACCGATCGGGCGATGCGCCTGGCTCTCGACTTCCGGGGCCCGGCCGGCAGCTTTCCGGCCTTTTCGCTCATCGATCTGCTCGAGGGGCGGGTTCCGCCCGAGACCATCGCGGGGCGCATTCTGCTGGTCGGCGCCACCGCCAGCGGTGTCGGCGACAGCTTCGCCACCGCCTTCGACGAGGCCCTGCCGGGGGTCGAGCTGCTGGCGACCGCGATCGACAACCTGCTCCGTGGCGAGGGGCTGCGGCGGCTGCCGCTGCTCGATCTGGCCACCGTCCTCGCCGCCGTCTTCGCGCTGCTGCTGCTGAGCGCCCTGCGCCGGCCGCTGACCCTGCTCCTGGCCGCGAGCACCGTGGTGACAGTCTGGCTGGGGGCCAGCCAGGCGGCTTTCGCCGGTGCCGGTGTCTGGCTGGAGATGACCCGGCCGGCGCTCGTTCTGCTCGCCGGCATGTCGTGGATCGTCGCGCTGCGTCTCGGCGGCGAGCATCGCGGCCGGCGCAGCGCGGAGAGCCGGAGCGCCGAGCTCGCCCGCTACGTGACGCCCCTCGCCGCGTTCACCGCAGCTTCCGACCGCAGCCGGGAACCGTCCGGCGAAGTCACCCAGGCGGCGGTGATGTTCGTCGATCTGCGGGACTTCACGGGCCTCGCCGAGAGGCTCGGTCCCTCCGCCACCGCCCGGCTGCTGTCCCCCTTCCACGCCCTGGTCGAGGACGCCATCGGCCGGCACGGCGGGATCGTCGACAAGTTCATGGGTGACGGGGCGATGGCTCTGTTCGGGCTGGGTGGGGTGCCGTCCGAAACGGCCGCTGCGGCGGCTCTCGCTGCCGCCTTTGCCCTGGTCGAGGCACATGCGGACTGGGCACGGCACCTCCGCGGCCGGGGCATCATCGCGCCGCGGCTGGGCATCGGCATCCATCTCGGGCCGGTGGTCGTCGACGAGACCGCCGGCCCGCACGTCCATGTCGTGGTCACCGGCGATACCGTCAACGCCGCCAGCCGTCTCGAGGGGCTGGCGCGGGATCTGGCGGCCACCCTGGTCGTCTCCGAAGCGGTTCTCGAGGCCGCCCGCGCAGCCGGCATGGAACGCGCGGTCGCGAGGTTCGCGCCCATGCCGGTGCAGCGGCTGCGCGGCCGCCGCGAGCCGATCGCCGTCCGGGTCTGGAGGGAGGGCGGAAGCTGATGTCGCGGCAGGCGCTCAGGCGCGCTCGAAATAGCGGATCCGTTCCCAGTCGGTGACCACCTGGTCGAATACCGACACCTCCCAGCGGGCGGCGTGGACGTAATGGTCCACCACCGTATCCCCCAGAGCCTCGCGCAACGCCTTCGAGCCGTCGAGCAGATCGGCCGCTTCCCGCAGGGTTGCGGGCAGCGCCGGAACCTCACCGGAACGATAGGCGTCGCCGGTGTATTCCGGGCCGGGATCGAGGCGGTTGTCGATCCCGTGCAGGCCCGCCGCCAGCATCGCCGCGAAGGCCAGATAGGGGTTCACATCGGCACCCGGCATGCGGCACTCGACCCGGGTCGAGGGGCCGTGGCCGACGATGCGGAAGCCGGCGGTGCGGTTGTCGCGGCTCCAGACGATGTTGGTGGGAGCGAAGGAGCCGGCCTGGAAGCGTTTGTAGGAGTTGATATAGGGCGCGAGGAACAGGGTGTATTCCCGGGCCAGGAGGAGCTGGCCGGCGAGAAACTGGCGGAAGGTATCGTTTTCCCGGCCGTTCTCGTCGACGAAGGCGGGCCGGCCCTCGGCGGTCCACAGGCTGGCGTGGATGTGACAGGAATTGCCCGCCAGATCCTGGCGCCACTTGGCCATGAAGGTGACCGCCCTGCCCTGCAGATGGGCGATCTCCTTGACGCCGTTCTTGTAGATCACATGCCGGTCGGCCATCTCCAGGGCTTCGGCATAGGACAGGTTGAGCTCCTCCTGGCCGGGACCCCATTCGCCCTTCGAGAACTCGACCGGAATGCCGGCGGCGTCCATGCCGTTGCGGATCGCGCGCATCAGCGGCTCGCGCTTGGTGGTCTCGAACACATGGTAGTCCTCGATGTACCAGCCCGCGGTCCGCAGATCGCGATAGTCCTTGTCGCGGCAGCTCCGGAAATCCTCGTCGAAGACGTAAAATTCGAGCTCGGAGGCCATCTTGGCGGTCAAGCCGCGTTCGGCGAGGCGGGCGAGCTGCTTCTTCAGGATGGCACGGGGACTGTGCGGCAGATCGTTGCCGTCGTGGTCGCAGACATCGCCGAGCACCAGGGCGGTCCCGGGCAGCCAGGGTACCCTGCGCAGGGTCGAAAGATCGGGCCGGATGGCGAAATCGCCGTAGCCCCGCTCCCAGGACGCGACCTTGAAGCCGGGCACCGGCTCCATCTCCATGTCGAGGGCGAGCAGATAGTCACAGGCGTGCCATTCCTTGTGCACCGCATCGAGAAAGTAGTGGCCGGTCACCCGCTTGCCGATCAGCCGGCCCTGCATGTCGGTGAAGGCCGCCACCACCGTGTCGATCTCGCCGGCGCCGACCAGTTCCTCCAGTTCCTCGATGGTCATCGTTCCGGGCATGGTGCTCCCCTTCGCTCGCTGCGGACTGTCGATGCGGTCTTGTCCCGGGCGCAGGTGTAGCGCAGATCTGTCGGGTGGTGCAGGGGCTTCTTGGCGGTGCGTCCGACGCCGACGAAACGCCCGGCGGCGTTCTCCGAAGCTGTCGGAGCTTGTCGCCCCGCTCCATGGCACATCCCTCGTTTTCCATGCGGGAGAACCGCGATGACGATGAAGACGGCGAGAGAACTGGTGGACGCGGCGCTGGAGGAGATCGAGACCATCAGCGTCGCCGAGGCCCGCGAACTGCTGGGACGCGACGATGTCGTGTTCGTCGATGTGCGGGAGACCGTCGAGTACGAACAGGGCACGATCCCGCACTCCGTACACGTGCCGCGCGGCATGCTCGAATGGTTCGCCGATCCCACCCTGCCCATTCACAAGGCGGAACTGCGTTCGGGCAAGCGGCTCGTGCTGTTCTGCGCCGCCGGCGGGCGCTCGGCGCTGGCGGCCAAGACCCTCGAGGAGATGGGGATCTCCAACATCTGCCACATCGGGGGCGGCTATGCTGCGTGGAAGGAAGCCGGCCTGCCGGTCAAGAGCTGAGACCGCGGGCGGGTCGTCTCACCCCCGCTGCCCGTGTTCGCCGGGGCTGCGGCCGACATTCTGCGTGATCAGGGTGAAGATCATGACCACGCCGAACAGGAACAGCAGATAGCCGAAGAAGGCGAACAGCGCGTCGGCGGCGCGGCTGGCGATGAACAGCCCGAACACCGACAGCAGCCCCATCAATACGCCCAACACCCAGTTTCCCATGATCGTCGATCCTCTCGCTGCGGATGGATGTCCGGCCGGTCAGCCGGCCTCCTCCCCGACGGCAACGAGATCGCGGTAGGCGTGCCAGCTCGCGTGACCGACCAGCGGCAGGGTGATAGCCAGACCGAGATACAGAGTCACGAGGCCGAAGGCGATGAACACCACGATCAGCACGCCCCACAGCAGCAGCGGCACGAAGTTGGTCTGCACCGCCCGCACACTGGCGGCGATGGCCTCCATCACGCTGGCATCCTCCTGGTCGAGGAGCAGCGGAATGGAGATCGCACTGATGGCGAAGGCGACGAAGGCGAAGAGAGCGCCGATGATCGTGCCGATCACGAGAAAGGGCAGACCGCGCGTCGAGAGGAAGGTGTCGACGATCAGGTTCTCGATCGACGGCGGTTCCAGTCCGAAATAGAGAAAGAACAGAAGTGCCGCGGTGCGCACCCAGAAGAACCACAGCAGCAGCAGCGCCACGCCGACGAGCGCGATCTGTACGGGATTGCGACGGAACGCCATCACCGCCTCGGGCAGGGAAACGGACAGACCCTGTTCGCGTCGCCGGCTCACCTCGTAGAGGCCGACGGCGAGAACCGGACCGAGGAGCAGGAACCCGGCGGCCGCCGGCAGCACGAGATAGATCATGTCGAGCATGATGAAGCCGATGGTCAGCAGATAGCTGCTGATCACGGCGAGGATCCCGTAGGCGAGACCGACCGATGGTACTGCGCGGAAATCCTGCCAACCCCGGGCGAGCCAGGCCCAGGGCCGGTCGAGATCGATTTGCCGGATGTGCAGCGGCTTCGGCGTGAAGACGGGTACGGCCTTGCCCATGCTTCTCCTCCCTGCCTGGGACCACGACCCCGGGTCAGAATAGACCCGCGGCGAACGAATGAGTAGATCCACTCTAATCTAGACTGGAAATGTGACAATGCGTCACCTTTGCCGGAGCCGTGCGCATCTGCAGGATCCGTGTCGAATCGGGGTCGATGGGAGCGGATTCGAAAGGACGGACGGGGCACGGGGGCGCGCCTCCGGCTCCCGATGTGGGCCTTCCTGGAGGGAAATGCCATGGCAGTGGCAGCAGCGCGTGCCGCGGACATGCGGGTCGAAGCCGGCTACAACGAGGATATCGTCCGACTGTTCGCGATCGCCACCATGTTCTGGGGCGTCGCCGGCTTTCTGGTGGGCGTCTACATCGCCTTCCAGCTCGCATATCCGGTGCTCAATCTGGGCTTGGAGTGGACCACCTTCGGCCGGTTGCGGCCCCTGCACACCTCGGCGGTGATCTTCGCCTTCGGCGGCAACGCCCTGCTCGGCACCTCGCTGTACGTCGTCCAGCGTACCTGCCGTACCAGCCTGTTCGGCGGGCCGGCGCTGGCCAGCTTCCTGTTCTGGGGCTACCAGCTCTTCATCGTCCTCGCGGGCACCGGGTATCTCATGGGGATCACCCAGAGTCGCGAATATGCCGAGCCCGAATGGTACGTGGACATCTGGCTGACCCTCGTCTGGGTGGTCTATCTGGTGATCTTCTTCGGCACCCTGCTGCGGCGCCGGGAACCCCATATCTATGTCGCCAACTGGTTCTACCTGGCCTTCATCATCACCATCGCCGTCCTGCACATCTTCAACAATCTGGCGGTGCCGGTGAGCTGGTTCGGGACCAAGAGCTACTCGCTGTTCTCCGGCGTGCAGGATGCCCTGACCCAGTGGTGGTACGGCCACAATGCGGTGGGCTTCTTCCTGACCGCCGGCTTCCTCGGCATGATGTACTATTTCGTGCCCAAGCAGGCGGAACGGCCGATCTACTCCTATCGGCTCTCCATCGTCCATTTCTGGGCGCTCATTTTCCTCTACATCTGGGCCGGGCCGCACCATCTCCATTACACGGCGCTGCCGGACTGGGCGCAGGTGCTGGGGATGACCTTCTCGGTGATGCTGTGGATGCCCTCCTGGGGCGGCATGATCAACGGGCTGATGACCCTGTCGGGGGCCTGGGACAAGCTGCGCTGGGATCCGGTGCTGCGCTTCCTGGTGGTGTCGGTGGCCTTCTACGGCATGAGCACCTTCGAGGGGCCGCTGATGTCGGTGCGCCAGGTCAACGCCCTCTCGCACTACACCGACTGGACCATCGGCCATGTCCATTCGGGTGCGCTGGGCTGGGTCGCCTTCGTCAGCTTCGGATCCCTCTACTATCTCGTGCCGCGGCTGTGGAAGGCGGAGCGTCTGTATTCGATCCGGCTGGTCGAGTGGCACTTCTGGATCGCCACCCTCGGCGTCGTGCTGTACATCACGGCGATGTGGGTGTCGGGAATCATGCAGGGGTTGATGTGGCGCTCCTACGACAGTCTCGGCTTCCTGCAGTACTCCTTCGTCGAGACCGTGGCGGCGATGCATCCCTTCTACGTCATCCGCGCCTTCGGCGGGGTGCTGTTCCTGCTCGGCTCGCTGGTCATGGTGTACAATCTGTGGCGCACCACACGGCGCGAGATCCGCGAGGAGGAGCTGCTGCCCTCGCAGGCCGGCGCGCTGCGCATCACCCCGGCCCAGTAGGGAGGAGCCTGCGATGATCCAGCGTCACGAGATCGTCGAGAAGCGGGCCTTTCTGCTGGCGATCCTCATCCTGATCACGGTGTCGATCGGCGGCATCGTCGAGATCGTGCCCCTGTTCACGATCGAAAGCACCATCGAGCCGGTGAAGGGCGTGCGCCCCTACAGCCCGCTCGAGCTGGCCGGCCGCAACATCTACATCCGCGAGGGCTGTTATCTCTGCCACAGCCAGATGATCCGCCCCTTCCGCGACGAGGTGGAACGCTACGGCCCCTACAGCCTCGCCGCCGAGAGCATGTACGATCATCCCTTCCAGTGGGGCAGCAAGCGTACCGGGCCCGACCTCGCCCGGGTCGGCGGCAAATACTCCAACGAATGGCAGGCGGCCCATCTCGCCGATCCCCGCAGCGTGGTGCCGGAAAGCGTGATGCCGCCCTACGCCTTCCTGCGCGAGCGCGATCTCGGCTACGACAACATCGCCGAGCATCTGCGCACCAACCGCATCGTCGGCGTGCCCTACACCGACGAGATGATCGAGAAGGCGGCAGAAGATCTGCGGGCGCAGGCCGATCCCGAAGCCGACCACGAGGGGCTTCTGGCCCGCTATCCCAAGGCCGCGGTCGGCGATTTCGACGGCCAGCCGAACCGTCTGACCGAAATGGACGCGCTCATCGCCTATCTCCAGATCCTCGGACGGATGGTCGATTTCACCGATATCCGCACCGAGGACCTCATCCAGTAGGGGGTGGCCATGGACGAGACCATGCGGCTTCTCGACCAGCTCTGGCTGGTCTGGCTGTTCACCCTCTTCGCGGCCATCATCGCCTGGGCCATGTGGCCGCGGAACAAGGAGAAATTCGAGCGCTACGGACGCATCCCGTTCGAGGGGGACGATCGCCATGGCGAGTAAGGTCGAAAAGGACGAGATCACCGGCGTCGAGACCACCGGCCACGAATGGGATGGTATCAAGGAGCTCAACAACCCGTTACCCAAATGGTGGGTGCTGGTGTTCTATGCGAGCATCGCCTTCTCCGTGCTGTGGTGGGTGCTCTATCCCTCCTGGCCCACGCTGACCGGCCACTGGAAGGGCGTGCTGGGAAGCAACCAGCGACTCGCGCTCGAGGAGCAGCTCACCAAGGCGCGGGCCGCCCAGGCCGCCTGGCTCGAGAAGATCGCCACCCTGGATACCGCGGCGGTCGCCGCCGATCCCGAGCTCCTGAGTTTCGCCATGCGCGGCGGCGAGGTGGCCTTCAAGGACAATTGCGCCGCCTGCCACGGTCTCGGCGGCGCCGGGCAGTTCAACTATCCGACCCTGGCCGACGACGACTGGCTGTGGGGCGGCACGCTGGCCGATATCGAGCAGACGGTGCGCCACGGGATCCGCTTTTTCGACGATCCCGAGACCCGCGACAGCCAGATGCCCGCCTTCGGTGCCGACGGCATCCTCGACCGTGCGCAGATCGACGATGTCGTCCAGTATGTGCTGTCGCTGTCGGGGCGGGCCGAGGACGCGGCCGCCGCCGAGCGGGGCAAGGAGGTCTTCCTCGACAACTGCGCCGCCTGCCACGGCGAGGACGGCAAGGGCTCGCACGAGGTCGGCGCACCCAATCTGACCGACGGCATCTGGCTCTACGGGGATCGTCCCGAGGACATCCGCGCCCAGGTGACGAAGCCCCGCCACGGGGTGATGCCGGCCTGGCAGGGCCGCCTCGAGGACGAGGTGATCAAGATGGTCACCATCTACGTCCACAATCTGGGCGGCGGCGAGTAGGCAACGAGAGGAACCGGATCGCGGCAAGGGCGCGGGCGACCGCGCCCTTTCTCCCGGTACCGCCGGCGATTCAGTGGATGCGGAACTCGTGCCGCACGTGGTGCCACCTGCCGGGCGCGATCAGCTCGGCATGGGTGAGATAGACACTGTGCAGCTTGCCTTCGATGTTGCGGGTCCAGAAATCGAGGAAGCGGCGGGTCTCGGGGAATTCGGGCACGCGATCGTAATGCTGCCAGATGAAGCTCTGCAGCACGCCGGGATGGTCCGGCAGGTGGTAGATGATCTCCATGGTGGCCAGGCGATAGCCCTCGAGCTGGAGCTCGAAAGCGCGATCGACGTGCGCAGCCATGCTCTGCTCCTTCAACGTTGCGCGGACCCATCTGTTGCGGGCAAGTCCGAACTCTGCGGCATGCTGCTCTCCGCGTCAAGAGCGTGCAAAAAATATACGGGGAAAATCAATGTGTTAGCAGCGAAGGCCGGGGAGTGCTGACAGAATCGGGCATTTTCGATCTTGAAGGCCGGACGCGATCTTCCTACGTAGCGATCGACTTAGCACTCGCCCCGCGCGAGTGCTAACACCCGTCAGCGAGACCACGCAGCTGGAGGTAACTGTCCATGCGTTTCAGGCCTTTGCACGACCGCGTCCTGGTTCGTCGCGTCGAAGAGGAAGAGCGGACCAAGGGCGGCATCATCATTCCCGATACCGCCAAGGAGAAGCCGCAGCAGGGCGAGGTGCTGGCCGTCGGGCCCGGCTCCCGTGACGAGACCGGCAAGCTCGTTCCGCTGGACGTCAAAGTCGGCGACCGGGTGCTGTTCGGCAAATGGTCGGGCACCGAGGTCAAGATCGAGGGTGAGGAGCTCCTGATCATGAAGGAGAGCGACATCCTCGGCATCCTCGAAGAGGAAGAGTCGGCCAAGGCTGCGGCCTGAACGCTGTCTGACCCAATGCGATCCAACATCGACGTGAAATAGAGAGGACGAGCGAACATGCCCGCCAAGGAACTGCGTTTCTCCGTGGAAGCCCGAGCCAAGATGCTCAAGGGCGTCCAGGCTCTCGCTGATGCCGTCAAGGTCACCCTCGGCCCCAAGGGTCGCAACGTCGTGCTCGAGAAGAGCTTCGGCGCCCCGCGCATCACCAAGGACGGCGTCACCGTCGCCAAGGAAATCGAACTTTCCGACAAGTTCGAGAACATGGGCGCCCAGATGGTGCGCGAGGTCGCGAGCAAGACCAACGACATCGCCGGTGACGGTACCACCACCGCGACCATTCTGGCCGCCGCGATGGTCCGCGAGGGCGTCAAGTCGGTGGCTGCCGGCATGAACCCGATGGACCTGCGCCGCGGCATCGAACAGGCGGTGGAGGCGGTGGTCGCCGAGCTCAAGGAGCGCGCCAAGCAGGTCACCACCAGCGACGAGATCGCCCAGGTCGGCACCATTTCCGCCAATGGTGACGAGGAAATCGGCAAGATGCTGGCCGAAGCCATGCAGAAGGTCGGCAACGAAGGCGTGATCACGGTCGAGGAAGCCAAGTCGCTCGAGACCGAGCTCGAGGTGGTCGAGGGCATGCAGTTCGACCGCGGCTACATCTCGCCCTACTTCGTCACCGACGCCGACAAGATGCGGGCGGTGCTCGAGGATCCCTACATCCTGATCCACGAGAAGAAGCTCTCCAATCTGCAGAGCCTGCTGCCGCTGCTCGAGCAGGTGGTACAGAGCGGCAAGCCGCTGCTGATCATCGCCGAGGACGTCGAGGGCGAGGCCCTGGCCACGCTGGTGGTCAACAAGCTCCGGGGCGGCCTCAAGGTGGCCGCGGTCAAGGCGCCGGGCTTCGGTGAGCGCCGCAAGGCGATGCTCGAGGACATCGCCATCCTCACCGGTGGCCAGATGGTCTCCGAGGATCTCGGCATCAAGCTCGAGAACGTCACCCTCGACATGCTCGGCCGTGCGACCCGGGTGATCGTGGAGAAGGAGAACACCACGGTCGTCGGCGGCAAGGGCGATCCCGAGCAGATCAAGGCCCGCTGCAACCAGATCCGGGCGCAGATCGAGGAAACCACCTCGGACTACGACCGCGAGAAGCTGCAGGAGCGGCTGGCCAAGCTGGCCGGCGGTGTGGCCGTGATCCGCGTCGGCGGGGCCACCGAGGTCGAGGTCAAGGAGCGCAAGGATCGCGTCGAGGATGCGATGAACGCCACCCGGGCGGCGGTCGAGGAAGGCATCGTGCCCGGCGGTGGTGTGGCGCTTCTGCACGCGACCACCGTCCTCGAGCGGCTCAGCCCCAACAACGAGGATCAGAAGCACGGCGTCGACATCGTCCGTCGCGCCATCCAGGCGCCGGTCCGGCAGATCGCCGAGAACGCCGGCTTCGACGGTGCGGTGGTCGCCGGCAAGCTGCTCGAGAACGGCGACTATAGCTGGGGCTTCGACGCCCAGTCCGGCGAGTACGGCAACCTCGTCGACCGGGGTATCATCGACCCGGTCAAGGTGGTGCGTTCCGCCCTGCAGGATGCGGCTTCGGTCGCCGGCCTGCTGATCACCACCGAGGCCATGGTCGCCGAGAAGCCCGAGAAGAAGAAGGACGAGGCCCCGACCCCCGGCATGGGCGACATGGGCTTCTGATGCACCGCGCATCTTCTGCGCATCGAGCGAAAGGGCCGCGTCACGCGGCCCTTTCCTTTTGCAGCAGGGCGCCACGACCCTCCCCGACGAACCGCCGGCGGCGCCAGGGCAGCGGTACCAGATAGCTGCCGGCATATGTCACCACGCGGCCGCCGAGGCCGAGCTTGAAGCGGGCCACACCCGGGGCGCCGACCGTATCCACGCCGCCCAGATCGAGCAGCGCGATGCCCTGTTCGCGCAGGATCTCGATGCCCCGCCACAGCACCAGATGCTGGGCCCGGCTGCGGCGTCCCTCGGGCGCCGTATGGCCGACCAGATAGGTGGCGGCGCGGCCATGGAGCTGGAACACCGCGCCCGCCACCGGCGTCGAGCCGTCGCGGGCGATCAGCGCGAACTGGCTGCGGCTCGCCGTCGAACTGCGTGCCAGGGCATGCAGGAAGGCCGGAGAGGGACCGTGATAGCCCACCTGCCGGCGGTGCGCCTCGTTGGCGGCGATCAGCCAGGCCAGCAGGGGGCCGCCGCGCACCAGCCGGATGTCCAGGCCGGCTTCCCGGGCGCGGCGCAGCATGTTCCGCCACTTGCCGTGCAGTCCCGCTTCGATCTCCCCGAGGGGGCGGCGCAGATCGAGATGGATCGTGCTCTGCCCGCTCATCACCCGGCGAAAGCCCGCTCGCCGATCGCGGGGCTCCTCGGTGGCCGGGGTCCAGAGCAGCAGGCCGCCCGTGAAGCGGCGACGGGCTTCCGCGAACAGGGCACGCTCGAGCTCGTTATCGGCGATGGCTGCGCGGATCACCGGCCCATGGGTCAGCAGCACCATCCGCAACCCGGCGGCAAACCGCCGTTCGACGAACTGGGCGAGGGCCACCGGTTCCCCCGCCCCGAAAGCGACGCAACGGCGCACTCCGTGCCCCTCCGCCGCGACCGCCTCGCCATAGGGCCAATCCTGGCGGTAGCTGCTGCAGGCGGTATCGCGCAGCAGTTCCTGCCAGGCCGATCGGCTGTGCGAATCCCACAGGAAACGAAGCAGTGGAGGGGCGGCCATGCTTTCCCTTGATGCGTAGGTTCCCGGACAGTATTAACGTTATGGTTGTGTTTCCGGAAGGGACGATCTCCTTGTTCTCGAAAAGGACCGTCAGGGGTCTCCATCTCCCGCCGGCCCGGCCGACCCGCTGGGCGCTCTACTATGTGCTGCTCTATTTCGCGCTGCCGGTGATCGCTCTGCTGGCCCTCGCCGACCTCGCCCTGTATTTCCTGTTCACCGACCTGCTGGGGCGCTGCTACGGCATCTTCTGCCTGTTCGGCTGAAGGATTCGGACGGCGCCGCGGCTCGCAGAGGGGAGGAATGGAGATGGCCCGAACCCTGCCGGCCGAGATGACCGGCATCCGCATCACCGCGCCCGGTGGTCCCGACATGCTCGTTGCCGCGACCCTGCCCGTGCCGGTGCCGGGCGAAGGCGAACTGCTGATCCGGGTCGCCGCCGCCGGCGTCAATCGACCCGATGTGCTGCAGCGCAAGGGTGGCTATCCGCCTCCACCCGGCGCCAGCGAACTTCCCGGGCTGGAGGTGGCGGGCACGGTCGTCGCGCTGGGACCCGCTGTCCGTCGGTTCCGGATCGGCGATCCCGTCTGCGCGCTGCTGGCGGGCGGCGGCTATGCCGAATATTGCACGGCACCCGAGCCCCAGGTGCTGCCGGTACCGCGGGGCCTCTCGCCGATCGAGGCGGCGGCCCTGCCGGAGACCTTCTTCACCGTCTGGACCAATGTCTTCGAGCGCGGCCATCTCGCCGCCGGCGAAACCTTCCTCGTCCACGGCGGCTCCAGCGGCATCGGTACCACTGCGATCCAGCTCGGCCGGGCCTTCGGCGCCCGCGTGCTGACGACCGTCGGCAATGCCGAAAAGGCACGGGTCTGCCGCGAGCTGGGGGCGGAGCGGGCGATCCTCTACCGCGAGGAGGATTTCGTCGAGGTGGTAAAACAGGCGACCGAAGGGCGCGGCGTCGATCTGATCCTCGACATGGTGGGCGGCGACTATGTGCCGCGCAATCTCCGCAGCCTCGCTGTCGAGGGCAGGCTCGTGCAGATCGCCTGGCTCGAGGGCTCCAAGGTCTCCGCCGATTTCGCCCGGCTGATGCTCAAGCGCCTGACCTGGACCGGCAGCACGCTGCGGCCCCGCTCGGTGGAGGAAAAGGGGCGCATCGCCCGGGCGCTGGAGGAGAAGGTCTGGCCGCTCCTGGAACGCGGCGAGGTGCGCCCGGTGATCCACCGTACCTTCCCCCTCGAACGGGCGGCCGAGGCCCATGCCCTGATGGAAAGCAGCACCCATATCGGCAAGCTGCTGCTGATCACCCGCTACGGCGCGGAAATCGCCGGGAAGACCGGGCCAGACGGCGTCTCGGCCGGCCGGCCGTCGGCATAGCGCCGCAACGGCGGGGTCGCGGGATCGGCGAGCCGGCCGGCGCGGTGCCTGCCGGAGCCGCCTCGGCCCTGGACGCACTTGGTGGCGGGGGAGGGCGAAGCTACACGGAAGCGGCCGCCCGGCATGGCTGGCGGTGGAGCGGCAGACCGCCTATAAGGGGAGCAACGGGGAACGCCAAGTCTCAAGGGAGTTCGTGATGCCCACCTTCGAGGAACGGGAGCGGAGCGAGGAGGCGAAGTTCAAACACGACCAGGAGCTCGCCTTCAAGGTCCGCAACCGGCGGAACAAGCTGTTCGGGCTGTGGGTCGCGCGCGAGCATCTCGGGCTCGAGGGCGAGGCCGCGCTGGCCTATGCCAAGGATGTCGTGATGGCCGATTTCGAGGGCCCCGGCGACGACGACATGCTCGACAAGGTCAAGGCGGATCTCTCCGCCCGCGGCATCGAGCTCAGTGATCACCTCCTGCGAAAGCATCTGGCCGAATGCGAAGCCGAGGCACGGGAACAGATCCGCAAGGAGTGAAGCAGCCGGCCGCCGCCGAGGGAGCCGCATCTGCAGGGCGGCGGGCCGCCGTCCGCGACCGGCGGCGACCGCCGCCTGAGATCGGCGGACCGAAAGGGCCGGAGCCCACCCGCTTCGGGGACTGGGAACGCGGCGGACGCTGCATCGACTTCTGAGCCGAGCCGCCGGCGGTATCTTCGGGGGAGGAGCCTTGCGCCGAGCGATTGCGGCCGCCGGCAGCGGCGGCGAGCGGCGGTTGGTGCTGCTGCTGGTGGCTACCATCTCCGTCTTCTGGGGCTTCAACTGGCCGGCCATGAAGGTCGGCGTCGGCGAGCTCGGGCCGTGGCTGTTCCGTACCGTCACCGTCGGCGTCGCCGGGGTTTGCCTGCTCGCTGCGGCGCGGCTCGGCGGCGAGCGGATCCGCCTCGCTTCCTGCGATCTGCGGCCGCTGCTGCTCGTCTCCCTGTTCGCGGTCACCGGCTGGCATCTCTTCACCGCCTTCGGCCTCACCTATATCGGCGGAGGGCGGGCGGTGATCGTCGCCTTCACCATGCCGCTCTGGGCCGCCATCATCAGCAGCATCTGGCTGGGCGAACGCCATGGCGTCCGCCTGCTGGCAGCGCTCTTTCTCGGGCTCGTCGGCATCGGCATCCTGCTCGGTCCCGACATCGGCCGGCTCGTCGACCAGACCACCGGGGCGCTGCTGGTGCTCGGCGCCTCGATCTGCTGGGCGATCGGCACGGTGGGCACCAAGGCCCGGCGCTGGTCGGTGGGGGCCACCGCGCTGGCCGGCTGGCAGTTGCTGCTGGGCTGGGTACCGATCGCCATCGCCTGGCTCTTGTTCGACCCCACACCCGATCTCTCGGGGCTGGGCTGGCGCGGCATCCTGGCCACCGCCTACGCTTCGACCGTCGCTCTCGCGCTCTGCTACGGCGCCTTCATCAAGATCGTCACATTGGTACCGGCCGGTGTCGCCGCTATCAGCACCCTCGCGATCCCGGTGATCGGGGTCTCGGCCTCCGCCCTGCTGCTGGGCGAGCCTCTGGGATTTCGCGAAGTCGCCGCCCTGGCCCTGATCCTTCCGGCGCTGGCGCTGGTGCTGCTGCCGCGCAGGCCCGAGTGAGCCGCGGGGCGCTTTCCGCGGGCGGCTTCGCACTATATAAGGTCAGGCACGCGAACTTGCAGGACGAGTAACATACGCATGGCAGATCCCGCAGTCATCCGGCGCGGCGGCGACGACCGTCAGCGCGCACTCGAGGCAGCCATTTCCCAGATCGAACGGGCCTTCGGCAAGGGCTCGGTGATGCGGCTCGGCCAGGGCCAGCAGGCGATGGAAATCGAGGCGGTGTCCACCGGCTCGCTGGGGCTCGACATCGCCCTCGGCATCGGCGGCCTGCCCCGCGGTCGGGTGGTCGAGATCTACGGCCCGGAAAGCTCGGGCAAGACCACCCTCGCCCTCCATGTCGTGGCCGAAGCCCAGAAACAGGGCGGTGTCTGCGCCTTCGTCGATGCCGAACATGCGCTCGATCCGGCCTATGCCCGCAAGCTCGGCGTCGCTCTCGACGATCTGCTGATCAGTCAGCCGGATACCGGCGAGCAGGCGCTGGAGATCACCGACACCCTGGTCCGCAGCGGGGCGGTCGATGTGATCGTCGTCGACAGTGTGGCGGCCTTGGTGCCCAAGGCCGAGCTCGAAGGGGAGATGGGCGATTCCCATGTGGGGTTGCAGGCCCGGCTGATGAGCCAGGCGCTCCGGAAGCTCACCTCCTCGATTTCCCGCTCGCGCTGTCTCGTCATCTTCACCAACCAGATCCGCTCCAAGATCGGGGTCATGTTCGGCAGCCCGGAGACCACCACCGGTGGCAACGCTCTCAAGTTCTACGCCAGCGTCCGGCTCGATGTGCGCCGCATCGGCCAGCTCAAGGATCGCGACCAGACCATCGGCAACCAGACCCGGGTCAAGGTGGTCAAGAACAAGGTCGCCCCGCCGTTTCGCCTGGTCGAGTTCGACATCGTCTATGGCGAGGGCATCTCCAAGGTGGGCGAGCTCATCGATCTCGGGGTCAAGGCCGGCGTCGTCGAGAAGTCGGGCTCCTGGTTCTCCTACAATTCCCAGCGGATCGGCCAGGGACGGGAGAACGCCAAGAAGTTCCTCAAGGAGAACCCGGAAATCGCCGCCGAGATCGAACAGGCGATCCGCGCCCAGGCGGGGGTCGGGGTGACCGGTTCGCCGGGGCTCGATCTGCTCGACGAGGACCCGGCCATCGGCGCCTGAGCGCACCGCCTTCGGACAACGAAAAACGGGCTTGACGATGCCGACGACCAACGAGATCCGCACGGCCTTCCTCGAATATTTCGCGCGCCACGGGCACGAGATCGTGCCCTCGAGCTCGCTCGTGCCGCACAACGATCCGACCCTGCTGTTCACCAATGCCGGCATGGTGCAGTTCAAGAACGTCTTCACCGGCGCCGAGTCCCGCCCCTACAAGCGGGCGGTGACGGCGCAGAAATGCGTGCGTGCCGGCGGCAAGCACAACGATCTCGACAATGTCGGCTACACCGCCCGGCATCACACCTTCTTCGAGATGCTCGGCAACTTCTCCTTCGGCGACTATTTCAAGGAGCTGGCCATCGAGCTCGCCTGGAAGCTGGTCACGGAGGAATTCGGCCTGCCCGAGGAGCGGTTGCTGGTCACCGTGTATGTCGACGACGACGAGGCCTTCGAGCTCTGGAAGAAGGTCGCCGGCCTGCCCGAGGAAAAGATCATCCGCATCGCCGGCTCCGACAATTTCTGGTCGATGGGCGATACCGGCCCCTGCGGCCCCTGCTCGGAGATCTTCTGGGATCACGGCCCGGAGGTACCGGGCGGACCGCCCGGCAGCCCCGAGGAGGACGGCGACCGCTTCATCGAGATCTGGAACCTCGTGTTCATGCAATACGAGCAGCTCGCCTCCGGCGAACGGGTGCCGCTGCCCGAGCCCTCCATCGACACCGGCATGGGGCTCGAGCGCATCGCCGCCGTGCTGCAGGGCAAGCACGACAACTACGAGATCGACCTCTTCCAGCACCTGATCCAGCGCACCGCCGAGCTCACCGGCAAGCCCTACGAGGGCCGGTGGCGGCCCTCCCACAAGGTGGTGGCCGACCATCTGCGGGCTTCCGCCTTCCTGATCGCCGACGGGGTGATGCCGGCCAACGAGGGGCGCGGCTACGTGCTGCGGCGGATCATGCGCCGCGGCATGCGCCATGCCCACATGCTGGGCGCCCGCGATCCCCTGATGTGGCGCGTGCTGCCGGCGCTGGTCGAAGAGATGGGCACCGCATATCCGGAACTGGTGCGGGCCGAGCCGCTCATTCGCGAGACCCTGAAGCTGGAAGAGACCAATTTCCGCCGCACCCTGGAGCGTGGCCTGAAGCTTCTCGAGGAGGCCCTCGCGGGGCTCCCCGAAGGCGCGCCGCTGCCCGGCGAGATCGCCTTCAAGCTCTACGATACCTTCGGCTTTCCCCTCGATCTCACCCAGGACGTGCTGCGCAGCCAGGGTCGCAGCGTCGATGTCGAAGGTTTCGAGCGGGCCATGCAGCGCCAGCGCGAGGAAGCCCGCAAGCACTGGAAGGGCTCCGGTGCGGAGGCGGTGGAACGCATCTGGTTCCAGCTCCGGGAGGAATTCGGCCCCACCGAATTCGTCGGCTATGTGGCGCCGAAGGCGGAAGGCAGGATCCTGGCCATCCTCCGAAACGGCGAGCGGGTCGAGCGGGCGGGGCCCGGCGAGGAGGTGCGCATCCTCGTCAACCAGACCCCGTTCTACGGCGAATCCGGCGGCCAGATCGGCGATACCGGCTGGATCCGGGTAGGCGAGGCGCGGGTCCGGGTGACGGACACCCAAAAGCTCCTGGGCGATCTCCATGTCCATATCGGCAAGGTGGAGAAGGGCGAGATCGCAACGGGCCGGATCGCCGAGCTGGTGATCGACAACGAGCGGCGTCTCGCCCTCCGGCGCGCCCATTCCGCCACCCATCTCCTGCACGCCGCGCTGCGGCACCATCTCGGCAGCCATGTGACGCAGAAGGGATCCCTGGTGGCGCCCGACAGGCTGCGTTTCGACTTCTCCCACCCGAGCGCGCTCACCCGGGCGGAGCTCGCCGCCGTCGAGGACGAGATCAACGCGTTCGTGCGTCAGAACGGCGAAGTCCTGATCCGCATCATGGGTCGCGAGGAAGCCATGGAAGCCGGGGCGATGGCGCTGTTCGGAGAGAAATACGGCGAGGAGGTACGGGTCGTCACCATGGGCGAAAAGGCCCCGGGCGAGGCCTATTCGATCGAGCTCTGCGGCGGCACCCATGTTTCGCGAACCGGCGATATCGGCTATGTGCGACTGACCTCCGAAACCGCCGTCGGGGCCGGCATCCGCAGGATCGAGGCGCGCACCGGCGCGCTCGCGGTCACATATGTGCGCGAGCGCGAGGATCTGCTGGCCTTGATCGGCCATGCCCTCAAGGTGCCCGCGGAACGGACCCCCGAACGTCTCGATCAGCTTCTCGAAGAACGCCGTCGTCTCGAGCGCGAGGTCTCGGACCTGAAGCGGCGCCTGGCCCTGGCCGGCGGCCCGCGCGAGGAGACGGTCCGGGAGGTGGCCGGCATCGAGTTCGCCGGCCGGGTGCTGGAAGGTGTGCCGCCCAGGGAACTCCGCAGCGCCGCCGATGCCATCCTCAGAAAGCTCGAAAGCGGGGTGGTGGCCCTGGTCGCCGTCAACGAGGGCAAGGCGGCGCTGGTGGTGGCGGTCTCCAAGGATCTCACCGACCGCCTCGACGCCCGCGAGCTGGTGCGTGCCGGGGTGCTGGCGCTCGGCGGCAAGGGCGGTGGCGGCCGCCCCGACTTCGCCCAGGGCGGCGGTCCGGAAGGCGCCAAGGCGCAGGACGCGCTGCAGGCGGTCGAGGCGGCGTTGGGGGAACACATCCAAGCCGAAACAGTATAGCGGACCTGGGCATCGTTCATCCCGAGGAAGGGACGGCGAGTTGTTCTCCCGAGCTTGTCGGGTGACGAATCTGGTGATCGTTTCGATGGGCCTTCCGCCTTGGTTCTGCGAGCCGAGGTGGGGCCTCTCGGTGTGGTAGTAGTGAAGCGGGACATCGAGGTCGGCCTGGAGTGCTTCGACACTCTCGTAGAAGGCCTCGCACATTTCGACGCGGAGGCACGCGTCGAGTACGGTGCCGTTGAAGCGTCCGACGAAGGCGTTGGTTGTGGGGCTTTTCAGCCGGGTCCCGCGGGGCGCGATTCCGTTGAGTTCGATTTCGAGCTCGTAGGGTGGGTCTCCGTGCCGCAGGCCTCGCGTCCATTGTCACCGGAGTAGACCCCGCGCAGCGACGGGCCATCTGGACAGGGGCGGCGGTCAACCCTTCATTGACCTCTTTCCGCCATCCTGCGGACGGTGGAGAAGCCGCGGCGGGGGTTCCTGCGCGAGCACCGGTTCCACCGGATGGCAGGATTCCCCGGAAAGGTGGAGATTTCGTTGAGAACGGAACAGCCCCTCGGACCGGCGAAAGATCCGCGTTGCGTGCGGCATGGCGCCGGCGCGTACCGTAGTTGCCGGAATTGCTGTCGAACGGACGCCTCGCCGAGCCCGAGCCGCGCCACTTCTTCTCGGTGGTTGCCGGAAGCTGATGGCACGCGAGATCGCCCGGTCTCCGCCCGCTCTTCCCGCCAGGATGGGACTTGCCCCGTTGTTACCCTTTTTTGACCTGCCCCCGTCATCCTGCGGATGGTGGAGAAGCTGCGGCCGAAAGCCCCGCGCCGGTGGCTGTTCCACCGGCTGCGAGGATGCTCCCGAGAGGTAAAGATTTCGTTACGAGAGAGACGAAGGCCCCCGGATCGGAGGGTCGATCGGCGTGCGGTGTGCCGCCCGCGGGTCCGGCCGTTCCCGGGGGCGCTGGCGACCGGGAGCTTTGCCGCGCCCGAGCCGTGCCCTGTTGGCCTTGCCAGTAGCAGTACCTGCCTAGGGAGATGGTGATCGGCAGTTTTGCCGAGCCCAGGCTGAGCCGGTGCCGTCGAGTGGCCGGCGCAAGCCGTCCGCAATGCCGGGCCACCGGACCTCGACATGCGCGCAGCAGCCGGGAACGCCCCTTCGACGCTTTGTCGATCTCCGCCCGCCGTCCTGCGCGTGATGGAAAGGCTGTGCCGGGGAGATCGCGCCGCCGGGGCGGGGTCCGCCGAATGCCGCCATGCCCCGGAACCGGGAAGATCCGGTTGCGGGCGCGATGGAGCGCTCGGTTCGGGCAGGGACGCGGGGCGAGCCGGATGGGAGCCGGCGGATCGCGCATCGCTCACCGGACCCCTCCGGGCCGCCGTCCGGGAGAGACGTTCGGCTGGACCCTCCCGGGGTTCCACACCGGAAATGGCAGCCCTGCCACAGGCGGCCGCGCGTCGGGGCGAAGGCTCCACGCGACCGCACCGCGAAACGGCCCGGCAGCGACGCGCTCTGCCGGGGGAAAGCGACGGAGCGACACGGGTTCGAG
>JALSRW010000617.1 GCA_026984595.1 Alphaproteobacteria bacterium | reverse complement strand
CGGGCCGACCAGCTCGTAGTCGAGCCCGTGGACGTCGCGCATGTAGGCGCCGACATAGGCGAAGGCGCCGAAGAAGACGATGCCTTCGAGGGCCACCACCAGCAGCACCACCCGCACCCAGGGCCGGCGCAGCAGCGACAGATAGAGGCTGCCGATGGCACCGGTGACAGTGCCCCGCCCGGCGCTCGGGGGGCTCCTGCGGAACTCCATGAGAAGGGCGAGGCCGGCCAGCAGGAAAACCAGGGCCAGCAGCAGGAAGGCCGCACGCCAACCGAACATGCCGCCGACGATGCCGCCCGCCGCCTGGCCGCCGACCACGCCGAGGATCTGGCCGGTCAGATAGCGGGCGAGGACCGGCTGGCGCCGGGCATAGGGCACGGTCTCGCCGATCCAGGCCATGGCCAGCGGAATGATGCCGGCCACCGTGAGGCCGCTCACCAGACGGCCGACGGCCAGCAGCGCGAGGCTCGGGGCGAGGGCCACCAGCGCCGTGGTCGAGGCCGAAGCGAGGGTCAGGAAGGTGATGGTGGCGAGCTTGCCGGCCCGGTCGCCGACCGGTCCCCACAGGAGCTGCGCCGAGCCGTAGGCCAGGGCGTAGGCCGAGAACACCACCGAGGCCCGACTCGGCGGCACCGCGAACAGCTCGGCGAGCTGCGGCAGTACCGGCTCGGAGACCCGCATGCTGGCGGCCGATCCGAAGGCGGCCAGGGCCAGCAGCAGGATGATCCGGCCATTGCCGGAGCCCTCTTCGCCCTGCTCCTGCCCGCGCGCTGCCACCGCATCCTCCCCCGAGACCCCGGGGGCTCCGAGCTGATGATCGAAGCCCCCGTCCTTGTCTCAGGCGCCGCCAGCGGCGGCAAGCACCACGCGCGTCAGGATTCGAGGAAACGCTCCACCCAGGAGCGGATGCCCCCCATGATGCCGGTGCCGGTCTCGATCGGCCGCTCGGGGCTGCGCGTCCAGCCGACCATCGAGGCGTCGTAGAGGCGGACCTGCTCGCGGCCGAGGATCTCGTGCAGCACGAACCAGTCGGTGGCCGCCCAATGGCCGGTGTTGCAGTAGGCGACGATGGTTCCCTCCATCGCCAGCAGCTCGGGCGGGATCACCTCCAGCAGCTCCTCGCGCGATCTGAGGCCACCGGTGGCCGGGTCGAAGAAGGCCTCCTGGGGCACGCTCCAGGCACCGGGCAGATGGCCGTAGGCCTTGGCAGCCCTGTGCTTCTCCTTGCCCACATACTGGGTTGCCGGGCGGGCATCGACGAACACCGCGCCGCCACGCGCGACGGCGGCCTCGACGAAGGCCGTATCGACCGCATATTCGGGCCGGACACGGGCCTCGAACCGTGTCGGTTCGGGCAGCCGCACGCCCTGCTCGACCGCCAGCCCGGCCGCCTGCCAGCCGCGCCAGCCGCCATCGAGGATGGCCACCCGATCATGGCCCAGATACTTGAAGGTCCAGTAGATGCGCGCGGCGCTGCCGAAATCGGTGGCGTTGACCCCGCCGTAGACCAGCACCACCGCATCCTCGTTGCCGATGCCGAGGCCGCCGATCAGCCGTTCGAGCTCGGCCGGCGGCGGCGCCATGCCGATCACCCCGTCGCGGGTGATCCGCCAGCCATCGGTCAGATAGTTGCTGTAGATCGCCCCGGGGATGTGCCCCTCGGCATAGCTCTCCGCCGATCCGCCATCGATCGCGTTGCGGATGTCGAGCACCACCAGATCGGGCTCGCCGAGCCGGGATTCCAGCCACTGCCGGGTCACCAACGGACCGGGAAGTTCCACGGCCCGCGCGGGCGCAGCCAGCGACACGGCCAGCAGCAGGCCTGCCAGAAACACCGTTTTCCTCCACATTGTCGCTCTCCTCGCCGGGGTTCGTAGTGAAATACACTACATATAAATAAAATATGAGTCAATCCATATTGGATCTGTGGAATATAGGCGCGCTGCAACCTTGCGGGGCGGTCGGCCTATCCCGCAGGGTCCTCCGACGGCAGATCCTCCATCCATTCGTCGAGCAGGGCGAAGAAGCCGGCTTTGTGGCGGGCCGCCCATGCCCGCAGATCCCAGGGCCGCTCGCCGGCCTCCAGCACCGCCTCCCGGCCGATGAACAGCCAGGCCGGGAGGCGCTCCCCGCCGCTGTCCACGAGATGGAGCTCGGCCCGGTACTCGTCCGATTCGTAATGGTTGATGCGGCGGACATCCTCGGGTCCGGGGAGGAACAGCAGACCCTCCACCACGGCCTCGGGATCGGGCAGGAGAACCGGGTAGCTGGCATTGCGCGCGGCCACCCGCCGGAAGCCCGAAAGCCGGGCCGGCCGCAGTTCCTCCGCGCCCACCGGGCGCCCGAGGAGATGGGCCAGGATGTCCCGGTCCATGAGGGTCCCGAAGAAAAAGATCGGTGTCCGGCCGGCCGCCTCCGGGGGCACTTCCTCGGCCACCGCCAGCGGTTTCGGCCATTGCGCAGGGGCCCGCATGCCTTCCCGTCTCCCTCGCCGGCCATCGGGTCCGCCCAGATAGCGGCAAGGTCGCCGGCCGGCAAGTTCAGCTCAGGAAATCCACGAGACGGCCGCGCAGGGGTTCGTCGGGGCGCCGCCGGCGGCGCCGTTTCTCGAGCGGGGTGCGCAGGACGCCGCCATCCTCCGGCCGGTAGGGGCGATAGGGGCCGGCCAGCGCGCGCCGCTCGGGCATTTCCTCGCGGCCGCCCGGCGGGATGATGGTGATCACCGGCTCCGGCGCCGTGATCATGGGGCGTCTCCCGTAAATCTTTCGTTAACATAGCCGCAGGACGCGTGGGGCGCAGCCTCGATGGACGCCGCGGCATCACCGGGTATGGCCGCCGCCGGCATCTTGCCAGCCGGTCGGCCTTCCCCGTAGGTTTGCGTGCATCGGTCCGCCGGCGCGGCGCACCGCATGTTCGAGAGGTCGATCGATGCGACGGAAATTGTTCGGAACCGACGGCATTCGCGGCATCGCCAACCGTTTTCCCATGACCGCCGACACCGCCCTGCGCCTGGGCCGTGCGGCGGGACAGATCTTCCGCCGCAACACCGCACCCCATCGCGTGGTGATCGGCAAGGACACCCGCCTTTCCGGCTACATGCTGGAACCGGCGCTGACCGCCGGCTTCATCTCCGCGGGCATGGACGTGATGCTGGTGGGGCCGATGCCCACCCCGGCGGTGGCCTTTCTCACCCGCAGCCTGCGCTGCGATATCGGGGTGATGATCTCGGCCTCCCACAATCCCTTCCACGACAACGGCATCAAGCTGTTCGGTCCGGACGGGTTCAAGCTCTCGGACGGGCTCGAGGCCCGGATCGAGGAGGTGATGGAGGGGCTCGACGGCGACGGGCTGGCCGACCCCGAGGCGCTGGGGCGGGCACGCCGGCTGGAGGATGCGCGCGGCCGCTATCTCGAGAATCTCAAGAACAGTTTTCCGCGCGATCTCGATCTCGCCGGCATCAAGGTGGTGATCGATTGCGCTCACGGTGCGGCCTACCACATCGGCCCGGACCTCCTGTTCGAGCTGGGCGCCGAGGTGGTTCCCATCGGGACCGCCCCCAACGGCCTCAACATCAATCGCGGCTGCGGCTCCACCGCCCCCGAGGCCTGCCGCCGGGCGGTGCTGGAACATGGCGCCGATCTCGGCATCTCCCTCGATGGCGATGCCGACCGCGTGATCCTCATCGACGAACATGGCGAGATCCTCGACGGCGACCAGCTCCTGGCAGTGGTGGCGACGAGCTGGCAGGAACAGGAGCGCCTGCGGGGTGAAGCCATCGCCGCCACCGTGATGTCCAATCTCGGCCTCGAACTCTACCTGCGGGAACGCGGCCTCTCCCTGCTGCGCACCCGCGTCGGCGACCGCTATGTGGTGGAGGCGATGCGGGCCCGCGGGCTCAATCTCGGCGGCGAGCAATCCGGCCACATCATCCTCTCCGATTTCGCCACCACCGGCGACGGTCTGCTGGCGGCCCTGCAACTGCTGGCGGTGATGCGGCGCCACAACCGACCGTTGAGCGAGATCGGACGTCCCTTCGCGCCGCTGCCGCAGAAGCTCGAGAACCTGCCGGCGCGCGGTCTCGATCTGGAAGCGGCGCCGGTGCGCGCCGCCCTCGCGGCGGCGGAGAAGCGCCTTTCGGGGGATGGTCGCGTGGTGGTCCGTCCTTCGGGCACCGAGCCGGTGGTGCGGGTGATGGTCGAGGCCCGCGATCCGGCCCTGCTCGACGAGGTCATGGACCAGCTCCGGGAGGCGCTTTCCACCGCTCCGGCCGCCGGCGGATAACAACCAAAGGTAGAAACGTTCCGTGCGTTCGCCTATCATGCCCGCCGCAACTGCGGACGGAGAGCGGCATGTCGGCGAGGATCGGCAAGCGGTTGGGCATCGGCACATTGCTGCTGCTGGCGGCCTGCAGCACCATCCGGGATGCGGGGAGGACGGCCGAGAAGCCGGCGAGCGAGCCTTCCCTCGAGCGTGCCGCACTGGCCGCGGCGGCCGCCGCCGAACCCGCGGCCGGGGCGGAAACGCTCCTCGCCGGCAGCACCTCCCCGACCGACTGCCGGCGCCTGCTTTCCGCCGTCCTCGCGGGAGAGGGCGGCGCCATGCTGCCGGTGGTTCTGCTCGGCGGTGACGATGCCGTACGCCTCGATCTGCCCGGCCTGAAGCCGACCGCGGAAGACACACCCGCACCCTGCCTGCTGCTGGTGGACCGCGTCGTCGCAGAGGGTGGGACGGTGGTCGAAACCGCCCGGGAGACCATCGCGAGCCGCCGCCGGACCGGCAGCCAACGGCGGGTCAACCCGGCCTATACCCGGCTCGAACGGGAACTCGCCGCCGCCCGCCGCGAACAGCGTCGCAGCCGCTCGACCCGTTCCATCCTCGCCACCGGCGATCCCTCTCTCGATCTGCTGGGCATGGTCGCCGAAACGCTGCTGGCCGGCGGCCGGGCGCTGTTCGGCGGCGAGGACCGGGTGGCCGAACTGGAACGGCAACTGGCCGAGACCGAGCCCTTCATCGACGCCCCCATCTACCGCCGTTACCGCTACCGACTCCTCCGGTATGCCGGCCGACGGACGGGCGCGGTGCGGGTGGCCCTGCTGGACGCCGGGCGCCGGCGCGGCTGGACGACCCGCGTCTCTCTCGAGGAAACGCGGCGGTTCGCCCTCGCCGAGGGCCGCGATCCCGAGGACGACACGCCTTTGCCCGAGGATGTCGGGGAGCTTGCCGAGAGGGCCGATCTCGAGGCCTGGCGCGAGGGGCCGCCGAAAGCGCCGGCGAGCGTCCTCCTGCGCCATCTCGAGGTGGCGATGCGCGCGCCGGCCCGATCGCTGACCCGGCAAGAGCTGCTCGCGGCCTGGCGTGCCGCGGCACCGATCATCGCCAACGCCGACCCGAGCGCCGCAGCTTCGCGTCCCGCCTCGACGCCCCGCGAGAGCGAAAGCGTGGTGGTGCTGCGCCGCGGCGAGGCGGCGGCCGGCCTCGGCTTCTACGTGACCCCCGAGATGATCCTCACCCTCGAGCGCTTTCTCGGCAAATCGGTGCTGGTACCGGTCGAGGTGGCCCCCGAACTGGTCACCTACGGCATTGTCGAAGCGCGCGATGCGGAAAGCGGTCTGGTGCTGGTCTGGGTGCCGAAGAGCGGTCCGCCGCTGGCATTGGCCGAAGGTCCGGTGGCGGGCGGCGCACCATGGCTGCCGAAGGTGGCGAGCGGCAAGGCTCTCCGGGCCGGAGCGCCGCTCGTGAAGGACGGCCGCGTGGTGGGCCTGCTGCGCGAGGACGGCGGCGCTTCGGCCATCCCCGCGCGCACGCTGCGTCGGTTCCTCGAACGCTTCAGGGACGAGGGGCGCCGAACCGCCGCCAGCCGGCAACCGCCAGCAGCAGCCAGCCGAGGATGAAGGCCAGCCCGCCCAGGGGCGCGAACAGCGCAACCGCCGCCGGGGCGCCCAGGGCGAGCGCCGCCACACTGCCCGAAAACAGCAGAATGCCGGCGGCGAAGCCGGCAACCAGCAGGGGCGAAGCGAGATCGAGGGCGGCTGCGGCGAGCAGCGCGAGCCCGTGCCACATCGCGTAGCGGGCGGCGGTGGCCATCCGCGCCACGCTCTCGACATCCCCCGCCGCCTTCAGCCCGTGCGCGGCGAAGGCGCCGGCCAGGACCGCAAGCGCCCCGGCGAGAGCACCGATGACGATCGCCGCTCGGCGTGCGCGCATGCCTCGACTCCTTGCGCGGTGGCCCGCCCCGTCTATCCTCGACGCCGCCCCATCGCCGGTGCGGGCGACAGAGCAGGAGATAGGCGCTGGGCGAGACCGCCGCAATCGAGGTCTGGCGTGACGGCCGGGTGGAAAGCCGGCACCGGGTCCGTTTCTGCCTCGCCGATGATGCCGGGAAGCTGCTGCTGGCCGAGGGCGACATCGACGAGCCGGTGTATCCGCGTTCGGCCATCAAGCCGCTGCAGGCCCTGCCGCTCGTGGCGAGCGGTGCGGCCGAGGCGTTCGCTCTCGAGGAAGCCGATCTCGCGCTGGCCTGTGCCTCGCACAATGGCGAACCGATGCACACCGAGCGGGTGCGCCGCTGGCTCGAGCGCCTCGGTCTCGGTCCCGAAGCGCTGGCCTGCGGCAGCCATCCGCCGCTGCATGCGGAAACCGCGGCGGCCCTGATCCGCGCCGGCATCGCCCCTTCACCCCTGCACAACAACTGTTCGGGCAAGCATGCCGGGATGTTGACCCTGGCCCGCTTCCTCGATGCGCCGATCGCCGGCTAT
>JALSRW010000616.1 GCA_026984595.1 Alphaproteobacteria bacterium | reverse complement strand
GGCGACGCCACGGTCTCGAGATCGTTTACACGGTGATGGAGAACCTGACGCGCGACGGCCGCGATCGCTCGCTGGATTACAAGCTTTCCGGCTTCTTCATCCCCCGGGGCTCGCACGATGCCCGGGTGATCGACGAACTCGCCCCGGGGGAGGACGAGATCCTGCTGCCCAAGACCTCCTCCTCGCTCTTCAACTCGACCAATTTCGACTATCTGATGCGCAACATCGGCATCGATACCATCATCGCCACCGGCTTTCTCACCGACCAGTGCGTCGATCACACGGTGCGCGACGGTGCCGACCGCGGCTACTACATGCTCTGTGTCGAGGATGCCTGCGCCACCGACACCCGGGAGCGCCACCGCGCGGCCCTCGCCGCCTTCGGCGGCTACTGTCGCCTCGTCACCACCGAACGGCTGCTGGCCGAACTCGAGGGCTAGAGCCGCGAACAGACATGGCAGCCGGGCATCGGCAGGTTGCATTCGGTCAGCGCGCAGCGCACGGGGCGGCCCGAAAGCGTCAGGGACAGGCGCATCAGGCGCTGCGCATATCGTCCCTTGACCAGTACCACGTCCCCCGGCTGCAGTCGCTCGCCGACGAGTTCGGCCGCCTTTCTCCAGTCCCTGCCGGCGTGGACGAAGATGTCGGGCGAGAGACCGGCCTGGCGCGCTCCCGAACGAAAGCTCGCGCCACTCTTGCGTGACCCGAAGGTGACGACGCAATCGGCGATCCGCGCGAGGCGCGCGCCGAACGCCCGATACAGGGGTCCGGCGCTGCCCGGGGGCTCGTGGATCTCGCCCATGACCGCCAGCCGGCGCGCGGGAATCTCCTCGAGCAGGTCGAGCGCCGCCTCGATGGTCTCCAGATTGCTCTTGTAGGTATCGTCGAGCAGCCAGGCTCCTTGCGGCAGGCGCAGGAGCTGCAGACGCCCGGGACGCGGAGGGAGGCTTTCGAGGCCCCGGACTGTCTCGGCGCGGTCGCCACCGAGGAGACGGGCGACGGCCAGCGCCGCGGCGACGGGGTAGGCCGCGACCCGGCCGAGCAGCCGTGTCCGCACTTCGATCGGCTCGCCGAAGCAATCCACCTCGAGCAGCGTCCCGTGCGGCCAATCGAGCCTGCGCGCGAGGAGCCGTACATCGTTTCCTTTTCCGAAGCCGAAGGTAACGACACGCCCCGGAACCCGTTCCGCGAGGCAGCGGACATGCGGATCGTCCCCGTTGAGCACGGCCGTTCCCCCCGGGCGCATGCCGCTGAAGATCCGGGCCTTTTCCTCGCGGATCTCCTCGAGACTGCCGAGGCTGCGTCCGTGCTCGCTGCCGATCGCCGTGAACACCACGAGATCCGGGCGCAGGGCACGGGCGTGGCGCAGCATCTGGCCCTTGCGGCCGATACCGACTTCGACTGCCAGGGGGGTGCGGCCGGGAAGGCTCGTGAGAAGGTCCACGGCAGGGCCGGCGAAGCCATTGCCGAAGCGGGTGCCCGGCAGACCCAGCGCCGCGTCGATGGCCGCCGTCGTAGTCGTCTTGCCGTAGGAGCCGACCACCGCGATCACCGGTTTGCTTCTGGCCAGGGTGCCCCGATGGAGAGCGGCTGCCGGGCCCAGCACCGGCCAGCTTCGCTGCAGGAGCCAACGCCGAACACGACGCAGCCGCGGCGACACAGAAGCGGGCGGTTCGGAAGACGGCCCGGTCATCTCGCGTCGGCATCCCTGCCGAGCGAGGGGCACCCATCACAGATGCCTTGACGTAGCGGGCAGATGGTCCGGCGACAGCGGACATCGCCTCCCATCAGTGCCAGCGAGGCGCGCGCCAGACACTGCTCGTTGCGGCCCTTCACCAATACCACATCGTCTGTCCGCAGATCCCCGAGGATCGCGTCCACCGCACGACGCCAGTCATGGCCGGCGCGCAGGAAGCGCCCGGGATCGCCGCCGGCCTTGCGGGCACCGGATGCGAACTGCTGATGGGTGGAGCGGGATCCGACAACGGCCACCTTCTCGCAGATGCGGGCGAGCCGACCGCCCAGCCGTCGGTAGACGGGGCCGGCGGGAGACGGCGGCTCGTTGATTCCGCCCATGATCGCGAATCTGCGGCCGGGAACCTCCTCCAGGAGGTCGAGCGCGGCATCGACGGTCTCGACATTGGACCGGAATTCGTCCCGGATCAGCCAGGCGCCCGAGGGCAGGCGGACGACGTCGAGGCGCATGATCGCCGGCGTGACCCCGGCGATCCGCGCGGCCGCCTCGGTCAGGGGCTCGCCGAGGGCATGGGCGGTGGCCAGCGCCGCCAGCACCGCATAGGCCATTCCCCGCCCGAACAATGCCGAGCGGAGTTCCAGCTCCTGTCCCTCGACCGCCACTCGCAGGCGGTTGCCCCGCGGCCAATCCAGCCGCAGCCGGAGGGCGCGGATGTCGGCATCGGGGGAGAAGCCGTAGGTGACCGTCCGTTCCGGCGCCCGCCGTGCCAGATCGCGTACATGCGGATCGTCGATGTTGAGAACGGCGATGCCGCCGCAACGCACGGCGTCCAGCAACCGGCCCTTTTCCGCGGCGATATGGGCGAGATCGCGGAAACTTCGTCCGTGAGAACTGCCGATGGCGGTGACCACCACCAGGTCGGGTTGCAGGACCGCCGCGATCCTGTCCATCTGCCCGGGTTCTTCGATCCCGGTCTCGATCACCGCGAAGCGCTGCCACGGACGAATGCGGAACAGGGCGACGAGCATGCTGCCGAAGGCATTGTTGCCCGAGGGCCGTCGCCGCAGGCCGACGGCGGCCGCGGCACAGGCGGCGGTCGTGGTCTTGCCCATCGAGCCGGTGAGCGCGAGCAGGGTCACCCGTCCGAGCAGCCATCTGCGGTAGAAAGAGGCCAGCGGAACCGCGAACGGCGCAACCCGGCTCAGAACCGTTCGCAGCGCGCGCTCCAACAGCGGCACCGGGTGGCTCGCGAAGCCCCCGGATGCAATGGACCATGTCATCGGCCGACGTTCCCCTGCCACCGACCCGCCCCTGCCACCGACCCGGTATCGTGCAGAATAGACCAAAGCCGGAGAGGGAGCCACGGACGTGCCCGTCCGCGGCAGATACCCCGCTATGCGGCGGCGCGGGACGGCATCCCTAGTAGGCCAGCAGGTAGCGCGCGCATTGCTCCGCCGGGTCGAGGGGCGCCATCAGTTCCTCCTCGAAGCGCTTGTGCGTCAGATAGACGCCGTGCAGGATCTCGCCCATGGCTGCCTTCAGATCGGCATCGGCCTCGAGTTCGGAGAGCGCATCGGCGAGCGAGCCGGGCAGGCGGCGCAGATCGAGAGCCGTCCGTTCCTGCTCGCTCATCTGCTCGGGATCGGCGGTGGTCAGCGGCGGCGCCTCCAGCTTCTGGCGCAGACCCCAGAGCCCGGCCCAGACCAGCCCGCCGAGGACCAGATAGGGGCTGGCGGCGGCATCCGCCGCGCGATACTCGAAATGCAGGGCCGTCTCCTCGGTGCCCGGCCGGAACACCGGGCAGATGCGCACCGCCGCCTCACGGTCGCGGAGACCCACATTGGTGTAGGAAGCACTCCAGCGATGCGGCACCAGGCGCAGATAGCTGATGGTGGCGGCTGCGGTCAGCGCGCACAGCGCCGGCAGCTTGCGCCGGATCCCCTCGAGAAAGGCGGCGGCGACCGGCGACAGACCGGCCGGTCCCTCTGCCGCGTGATTGACGGGCCGGCCGGCGAGGTCGGTCAGGCTGAAATGGACATGTACTCCGTTGCCGACGGCATCGGGGCGCAGTAGCGGGGTGAAGGTCGCCTGCAGACCCAGGCGATGCGCCACGCTGCGGGCCACCTCGCGCAGCATGATGGCGCGATCGGCGGCGGCCAGTGCCGGCGCGTGCCGCATCGTCACCTCGTACTGGCTGGGTCCGTATTCGGGCATGAAGGTATCGGGCTCGAGACCGTTTTCGCGCATTGCCGCGGTGAACACTTCGGCGAACAGTCCCTGGCGGCGGAAGGCATCGAAATTGTAGGGGCTGTTGGGGCGCTCCTCGATGCCCTGCAGGGCGAATTCGTGCTCGAACGAGGCGATCATCCGTAACCCCTCGGCCTCGAGAGCGGTCAGCCCGCGCTCGAGGAAGCTGCGCAGACAGCATTCCCATGGGGTGCCATCGAGCCGCATGATCTTCGAGAGCACGAAGCTCTCGACCGGCCCCTCGGGGGCGATCGACAGCCGCACGGCGGTGGTCGGTACCGGGCGCAGATACAGATCCTCCCGCGATCCCCAGGGCGAGGGAGCGATCGGGCCGTGGGCGGTGATCATGATGTTGGTCGGCGTCCAGCCGACGCCGGTACCGCGCCGCTTCTCGAAGTCGCGGGCCGGCACCGCCTTGCCCCGAAGCTGGCCGGCGATGTCGCTGGTGCAGATCATGACGAGTTCTTCACGTCGCACGGCTCGATCTCCCCGATCCCTCGATCACGGCTTGTGGGGCTCGGCCGGAGCCGAGCGAAACGGCTGACGCAGCTCCTCCTGCGCCTCGATGCGGCTCCGCGCACGGTCGCCGAGGCGACGGGCGAGGGCGCCCACCAAGGCTTCCGCCAGTGCCACCGCCGGTGCCAGACTGTCGTAGATGGAGGGCGAGGCGACCGGCACCGGAAGGACATGGGAGGCGACCCGTTCGATCGCCGAATGCCAGGGGTCGGTGATCAGCACGATCCGCGCTCCCCGCTTCGCCGCACGCTCGGCGAAGGTCAGCACGTCCGGCTGATAACGGCGGAAATCGAAGCAGACAAGCACGGTGCGTCGGCCGATGTCGAGCAGGTGGTCGGCCCATTTCTGGGTCTGCCCGTCGACATGGACGATATGGGGGCGCACGCCCCGCAGCAGATCGGCCATGTATCCCGCCACATTGCCGCTGTACCGGCCGCCCAGCAGATAGACCGGCCGGCGGGTGTCGGCGAGCAGGCCCACCGTCGCCTCGATCTCGCTGCCCACCACCAGTGCCTCGGCTTCGGCCAGGGCCGCACGGCTTTCCTCGAGATGGCGGCGCACCAGTCCGGCATTGCCGACCGCCGGCTCGCCGTCATCCTCCCGGTAGCGGGTGAGCGGTGACTGCAGGGTGGCGGCGAGCTGTTCGCGGAGCTCACCCTGAAACGCGGTGTAGGAGGCGAAACCGAGCTTACCGGTGAAGCGCAGCACGCTGGCGGTGCTGACCCCGGCGCGGCGGGCCAGGGCCTGGACCGTCTCGAGGCCGGCCAGCGGGTAGCGCCCGAGCAGCACATGGGCCACCCGACGCTCCGCCTTGGTCAGTTCCGGCAGCCGCGCACGGATCCGCTCGGCCAGCGTGGTCTGTGTCAATTCCCGCTCCCCGGGCATCGTCGGGACCTGAACTAAATGATACATTTTTGCGCGGTCAACCCGAGTGTGTTCGATTTGGTTGACGGCGTGCGTCGCCTCGGCTTGAATGCCGGCGTCGGAACGAGAACCACAGTGCCCTCGAGGCACGGCCTCAAGACAGGGAGAGCCCGATGCCTGGCAAGTTCGTGACTGGTGCAGCAGTCCTGGCCTTCGCGCTGGTGGCCGGCGGGTCGCTCGACGCCGCCGAGCCGATCAAGATCGGCGCCCTCTACGGCGTGACCGGGGGCATGGCATCGATCGATGGTCCGTCCCTCAGCGGCGCCAAGCTGGCGGCCAAGCAGATCAACGAGGCGGGCGGGCTGCTCGGCGGCCGTCCGATCGAGCTGCTGGCCATCGACACCAAGACCGACCAGCAGGAAACGGCGAAGGCGGCGCAGCGTTTGCTCAGCGAAGGGGTGGTGGCGGCGATCGGTTTTTCCGATACCACCTTCGTGATGGCGGCGGCGCCGCTGTTCCAGGAGGCCGGTGTGCCCTTCGTCACCTCCGGCGCCACCCACCCGATGCTGCCGCAGTGGGTCGGGGACTACATGTTCATGACCCCCTTCGGCGACGACGATCAGTCCTTCGCCATCGCCGATTATGCATACGACAAGCTCGGTGCGCGGCGGGTGGTGGTGTGGACCGACAACTCGATGGATTTCACCAAGGCGCTCTCGAAGTTCTTCAAGCAGCGCTTCACCGAACGTGGCGGTGAGATCGTCGCCGAGGACTATTTCATGATGGGCGATACCGATTTCTCGGCCCAGATCGCCCGTCTGAAGTCGATCGACCCTGCGCCCGACGCGGTGTTCATTTCCGCCATCCCCACCGAAGCCGGGTTGTCGGTCAAGCAGATCCGGGAAGCGGGCCTCGACCTGCCGATCGTTTCCGGGGACGGTTTCGATACCGAGCTGGTGGTCACCACCCCGGGGCCCGATCTCGCCGACAATGTCTATTTCTCGACGCACACCTACCGTGCCGACGACCGGCCGGAGGTGGCCGCCTTCATCGAAGCCTATCGCAAGGAATACGGGCGGGATCCGGAGAACGCCTTCGCCGCGCTCGGCTACGATGCGCTGCGGTTGGTCGCCGACGCCATCGAACGCGCCGGCTCGGCCGATCCCAAGGCGATCCGCGACGCGCTCGCCGCCACACGCGGCTTCAAGGGGGTCACGGGGGAAATCTCCTACACCCGGCCCAGCATGGTGCCGCCGAAGCCCGTGTCGATCATCAGCGTGAAGAAGGGCCAGTACAAGGTCGAAGAAATCTGGAGGCCCCAGAGCTGAGGTCGTTCCCTTCGATCGGGGAGGCTAAGAGGAGGGCTACCGCCCTCCTCTTTCTTCTCGGATGACCGGATCACGCACTTCGGGTGGTCCGGGCGGCAGGAAGCTGGGATGCAGCCAGTGGAACTGCTCGGGTA
>JALSRW010000615.1 GCA_026984595.1 Alphaproteobacteria bacterium | reverse complement strand
AGGCGAAGGCGAGCGGCATCAGGCTCCTGCCCGGATGGCGGTCGGCCCGCCGGGCGGCTTCGAGATCGAGCGGCATCAGCAGCGCGAGGGCCGCCACATTGTTCATCACCGCCGAAAGGGATGCGGCGAGGCCGGCCATGATGGCGATATGGCGCGCGAGCGGGCGTTCGGGATCGACCAGATGGCGGGCAATCAGCTCGACTACGCCCGACTGCACGAGGCCGCGGCTGATGACCAGCACCAGCGCCACCACCACGGTCGCCGGATGGCCGAAGCCGGAAAAGGCCCGCTCGCTGGGCACCACGCCCAGCAGCACTGCCGCGGTGAGTGCGGCGAAGGCGACCAGATCGTAGCGCCAGCGCCCCCACAGCAGGAGCCCGAACACCGCCGCCAGAATGGCGAACAGCAGGATCTGGTCGGTGGTCACCCCGCGCGCCCGAGCCCGCCCTTGTTCTCACCGCCCCAGGCGGCGGGCGAGTTCGTCGAAACTGCGGCGGGCCTTGTCCACCATCTCGTCGATCTCCGCCTCGGTGATGGTGAGCGGCGGCGCCAGCACCATGGCGTCGCGGATGGCCCGCATGACGAGACCGTTGTCGATGCTGATCTCGCGGCAGGCGAAACCCACCCTGCGCTCGGGCGGATACGGCCGCCGCGTCTCCTTGTCCTCGACGATCTCCATGGCGGCGAGAAAACCGCAAGTGCGCACTTCGCCGATGAGCGGATGGTCCCGGAATTCCGCGAGACGCGCCGCGAAATGGCGCCCGACGGGCCCGCTCGCCCGCTCGAACAGCCCCTCCTCGCGCATGATGCGCAGATTCTCGAGGGCCACGCGGCAGGCCACCGGATGGCCGGCATAGGTCACCCCGTGGGCGTATTCCTTCTCGGCGGCGAAGATCACATCGCCCACCCGGCGGCCGATGCCGACGGCGGCGATCGGCTGGTAGCCCGAGGACAGACCCTTGGCCATGGCCACCATGTCGGGTTCGATGCCGAAGGTCTCCGAGCCCCAGGTCCGGCCGGTGCGGCCGAAGCCGCAGATCACCTCGTCGGCCACCAGCAGGATGTCGTACTTGCGGCAGATGCGCTGGATTTCCGGCCAGTAGGTCGGCGGCGGAACGATGACGCCGCCCGCGCCCTGCACCGGCTCGCCGACGAATGCCGCCACCTTGTCGGGGCCGATCTCCAGGATCTTCTGCTCCAGCCATCCCGCCGCCACCCGCCCGAATTCCTCGGGGTCGAGATCGCCGCCCTCGGCGAACCAGTAGGGATTGCCGATATGGACGAAGCGCGGCAGCGGCAGATCGAAGGGCTCGTGCATGAAGGACATGCCGGTGAGGCTGCCGGAGCCGAGCCCCACACCGTGATAGGCGAGGGTGCGGGAGATGATGGTCTTCTTCTCCGGCCGGCCCATCAGGTTCCAGTAGTACCAGATGGTCTTGACGATGGTATCGTTGGCCTCCGAGCCCGAGCTCGCGTAGAAGATGCGGTCGATCCCTCCGGGCAGGAGCCGGGCGAGTTCGGCGGCGAGCTCGATCGCCGGCGGCGTCGCCGTCTGGAAGAAGGTGTTGTAGTAGGGCAGCTCGCGCATCTGCTCGAAGGCCACCCGGGCCAGCCGTTCGCGGCCGTAGCCGACATTGACGCACCACAGGCCGGCCATGCCGTCGAGGATGCGGTTGCCCTCCGCGTCCCAGAGATGGCAGCCCTCGGCACGGGTGATGATGCGACTTCCGGTCTTCGCCAGTTCGGCGAAGGTGGTGAAGGGATGGAGATGGTGCCGGATGTCCAGCTCGCGCAGTTTCTGCGCATCGACAGGCTCGTGCTGCCCCATGAAGCCCTCTTCCCGCGGTGGCCCGCCGCCTCAGACGTTGAGCAGCAGATGCTCGCGTTCCCAGGAACTGATGACCCGCTGATAGGCGTCGTGCTCGGTCTGCTTGACGGCCAATAGCACGGCCACGAAATCCTCGCCCAGCACTTCCTTGAGGGGCGGACAGCCCGACAGTTTGCGCATCGCCTCGGGCATCTGCTGGGGCAGGGTCTGGGCGAGGCGATAGGCGCTGCCCCTGATCGGATCGCTGGGTTCGATCTCCTGCTCGATGCCCAGCCAGCCGCAGGCCAGGGTGGCGGCGATGGCGAGATAGGGATTGGCATCGGCTCCCGCCACCCGGTTCTCCACCCGCCGCGAGAACGGCTTGGCATCGGGCACCCGCAGTCCCACGGTGCGGTTCTCGATGCCCCAGTGGACGTTGATGGGGGCCGTCGAGTAGCGCCGCAGACGCCGGTAGGAATTGACGTTGGGGGCGAACAGCAGCATCGCCGGCGGCAGGTATTTCTGCAGACCGCCGATAAAATGGAGAAAGGTCGGCGAGAAGGGTTCCTCGCCCTCGCCGGCGAACAGGTTGCGCTCGCCCTCGTAGAGGCTGACGTGGATGTGCATGGCGCTGCCCGGCTCGCTGGCGATGGGCTTGGCCATGAAGGTCGCGTAGATGCCGTGCTTGAGGGCCGCCTGGCGCACCGTGCGCTTGAACAGGAAGGCCTGATCGGCCAGCTCCAGCGGATCGCCGTGATTGAAGTTGATCTCCATCTGGGCGGCGCCGGCCTCGTGGTTGAGGGTGTCGATGTCGATGTTCTGGGCCTCGCACCAGTCGTAGACATCCTCGAACACCGGATCGAACTCGTTGACGGCATCGATGCCGAAGCTCTGGCGGGCGGTCTCCGGCCGGCGCGAGCGGCCGATCGGCGGCTCCAGCGGATAGTCGGGATCGGTGTTGACCTTGGTCAGGAAGAATTCGAGTTCGGGCGCTACCACCGGCCGCCAGCCGCGCTCCGCATAGAGGCCGAGAACCCGCCGCAGCACATGGCGCACCGAGATGGTCACCGCACCGCCGTCATGGTGCAGGCTGTCGGCGATCACTTGGGCGGTGGGCTCCTCGTACCAGGGCACCAGTCGGATCGAGGCCGGGTCGGGGCGCAGACGCACATCGCGGTCGGTGGGATCGATGATCCCCTCCTCGGGATCCTCGCCGGTGATGGTCTGCACGAAGATGCTCTCGGGCAGCCGGAGCGTATCGTCGCGCACCGAGCTCAGGAACTTGTAACCGGGCAGGATCTTGCCACGGGCCACGCCGTTGATGTCGGCGATGATGCACTCGACCTCGGTGATCCGGTGTTCCTCAAGCCATTGTTCGAAGGTGTGCAGGGCTTCCATGCCTCGACCTTGCTGCTGCCCGTTCCCGCGCCGCCGCGCCGAAGGCGGCGTAGACCCGGCGTGACCAGGGGTTGTCCAGAACCCGCCATTCGGGATGCCACTGGACTCCCAGCGCGAAGGCCCGGGCATCGCGCACCCGCACCGCCTCGATGGTCCCGTCCTCGGCCACCGCTTCCACCACCAGGCCCTCGGCCAGCCGGTCGATGCCCTGGGCGTGCAGGGAGTTGACCAGGATGCTCTCGGCGCCCTCGAAGATCCGCTGCAGCTTCCCGCCGGGGGTGAGCTGGATGCGGTGCACCGGTTCGTAGCGCTCGGCATGGGGTTTGCTCTTGTCGGAGCGATGGTCGCGGCGGCCGGGCAGCTCGTGCACATGCTGATGGAGGCTGCCGCCGAGGGCGACATTGAGCTCCTGGATGCCGCGGCAGATCGCGAGCAGCGGTACGCCGAGCTCGATGGCGCGGCGTATGAGGGGCAGCGTCGTGGCATCGCGCGCCGGATCGGCGAGATTGCCCTCGCGCGGCGGCGGTCCGCCGTAATGGTGCGGCTCCACATTGGAGGGGCTGCCGGTGACCAGCACGCCATCGAGGCGCTCCAGCACGGGATCGAGGGCCAGCGCCTCGCCCAGCGCCGGGATCAGTAGCGGCACCGCCTCGGCGCCGAGCACCACCGAATCCACATATTTGTCGCCGACCTGGTGGACGGTGCCGAATTCCGCCGGCTTGCGGCAGCAGGTGACGCCGATGACGGGAATAACGGGGTCGTGGGTCATGGCGATGGTCTATCGCGGGGACCGGGACGGGGCAAGCCGTCCGGCGATGCGAAGGGGCCGGCACATGGCCGGCCCCCGCATCCTCAGGCGCTCGCCTTGATGGCGATCTTGCGCGGTCGCGACTGTTCGGGAACCACCCGCTCGAGATCGATGTTCAAAAGGCCGTTCTCGAGGCTGGCGCCCACCACCCGCACATGATCGGCGAGCTGGAAACGGTGTTCGAAGGCGCGCTGGGCGATGCCGCGATGGAGATATTCCACCCCCTCGTCGCGGTTCTTGATCTGGCCCTTGACGATCAGCACATTGTCCTGGACGGTGATGTCCAGATCCTCTTCGGCGAAACCGGCCACCGCCATGGTGATCCGGTATTTGTCCTGATCGAACTTGACGATGTTGTAGGGCGGATAGGATGTATCGCGAGCCGTCTCGCGAAACGCCGCATCGAACAGCTTGTCGAGCTGGTCGAAGCCGATGGTCGAACGCATCAGCGGCGTGAGATCGAAATTGCGCATCCTCTGTCCTCCATTGAGCGACGAACATCGCCGCCTGTCCACGACCCGACAGCGATGTACGGATTTCGGTGCATCGGGCCCCTGTGGCACCCGACATTACACAAGTGGGGAGCGTAGTTGACGGATTCAAGTCCCGCGTCGAAATTGCCGGGCCGGCACGGATGTGCGGGGCAGGGGCGATGATTCGAAGGGGACGGGAATTCGTGCAGTTGCCGGGGCCGAGCAACCTGCCGGAGCGGGTGCTGCGGGCCATGAGCCGGCCGGCCACCGATTTCGCCGGCCCGGAGTTCGTCGCACTCGCCCGCTCGGCGATCGACGATCTGCGTACCGTCTTCGGCACTGCGGGCGAGGTCTTCGCCTATGTCACGCTGGGTCACGGTGTCTGGGAGGCGGCTCTGGCCAACCTCGTCGCTCCCGGCGAGACGGTGCTGGTCGCCGATTCGGGGCGTTTCGCCCGGGGCTGGCGGATCGTCGCCGAGGCGATCGGCGCCGAGGTGGTGCCGGTCGAGGGGGATCTGCGGCGGGCGGTCGACCCCGCGGCCATCGCCGCCGCTCTGGAGGCCGACCGGGAGCGGCGCATCCGGGCGGTGATGGTGGTCCAGATCGAGACCTCGACCGGGATCGTCAACGACATTCCGGCCGTCCGCCGGGCCATCGACGCCGCCGGACATCCGGCATTGCTGCTGGTCGATGCGGTGGCATCCCTGGCGGTGTGCGAGCTGCCGATGGACCGCTGGGGCGTCGATCTGGCGATCGCCGCCTCGCAGAAGGGGCTGATGATGCCGCCCGGGCTCGGCTTCGTCGCCGTCGGGCCGCGTGCCGCGGAGCGCGCCGAAAAGGGCGGGGCACCGCGTCGCTACTGGGACTGGCGCATCCGCCGCGGCCCCGAGAGCTACGAATGGTTCAACGGTACCCCGCCCATCCAGATGATCTACGGGCTCCGGGAAGCCCTCGACATGCTGCTCGAGGAGGGGCTGGAGAAGGTGCTGGCGCGCCATCGCCGGCTGGCCGATGCGGTACGGGCCGCGGTCGCTCGCTGGAGCGAGGCGGGGGTGGTTGCATTCCACGCCACCGAGCCGGCCGAGCGCTGCGATGCGGTCACCGCCCTGCGCCTCCCGGAAGAGGCGGGTGCGGACGCGATCCGGGTCTTCTGCCGGGATCGTCTCTCGGTGGCCTTCGGCGGCGGTCTGCCGCCCTTCGAAGGCAGGATGATCCGCATCGGCCATCTCGGCGATGTCAACGAGCCGATGATCCTCGGTGCCCTGGCGGCGCTGGAGCTCGCATTCCGACGCTTCGGCGTCGATGCCGCGCCGGGCGGCGTGGAGGCGGCGATCCGCAGTCTCGCCGAGGCTTCCGGATGAGGCTTCAGGCCCGCTGCGCCGGACGTTTCTTCACCCGGCTGCTCCAGAAATCGTTGCCCTTGTCGTCGAAGACGATGAAGGCCGGCATGTCGCGCACCTCGATGCGCCAGACCGCCTCCATGCCGAATTCGGGGAAGTCGAGCGCCTCGACCCGGGTGATCATGTCGCGCCCGACCCGCGCCGCGGCGCCGCCGATGGTGGCCAGATAGAACCCCCCGTATTTCTTGCAGGCCTCCAACACCTGGCGGGTACGGTTGCCCTTGGCGAGGGTCACCAGCGAGCCGCCGAGGGCCTGGAACTGCGGCACATAGGGATCCATCCGCGCCGCCGTGGTGGGGCCGAAGGAGCCCGAGGCGCGGCCCTCCGGGGTCTTGGCCGGACCGGCATAGTAGATCGGGTGATTCCGGAAATAGTCCGGCATCTCGCCGCCCGTCTCCAGGATCTCGGCGATGCGCTTGTGGGCGAGATCGCGGGCGACGATCATCGGCCCCGAAAGCAGCACCGGCGCCCCCACCGGCAGCTTCGACAGGGCGGCCCGGATCTCCTCCATCGGCCGGGTCAGATCGATCCGCACCGCCTCGCCGATGTCCACCTCGACATCCGGCAGGTATTGCGCGGGATCGGTCTCCAGCCGTTCGAGGAAAACCCCCTCGGCGGTGATCTTCGCCTGCACCTGGCGGTCGGCCGAGCAGGAGACGCCGATGCCGATCGGCAGCGAGGCGCCGTGCCGCGGCAGACGGATCACGCGTACATCGTGGCAGTAGTACTTGCCGCCGAACTGGGCACCGATACCGAGGGTGCGGGTCATCTCCAGCACCTTCTCCTCGAGCGCGAGATCGCGGAAGGCGCGACCATGGGGGCTGCCGGTGGTGGGCAGATCGTCGAGCCAGCGGCAACTCGCGAGCTTGACCGTTTTCAGGGTCTGTTCCGCCGACAGTCCACCGACGACGATCGCCAGATGGTAGGGCGGGCAGGCGGTG
>JALSRW010000614.1 GCA_026984595.1 Alphaproteobacteria bacterium | reverse complement strand
CGGCCAATGCCCGGGCGGCAACAGGAGCCGACGTGCTGCATCTGGAACTCGGGGAACCGGGAAGCGGCCCGCCACCTTCCGCCCTGCGAGCGGCACATGCCGCCCTCGACCGCGCACCGCTCGGCTACAGCGAGGCCTTCGGCCTGCCGGCCCTCCGCCAGCGCATCGCCCAGCATTATCTCGAACGCCATGGCGTCGATCTGGAGCCCTCCCGCATCGCCCTGACGATGGGGGCCTCCGGTGCCTTCATCCTGGCCTTTCTCGCGGCCTTCGATGTCGGCGATCGGGTGGCGCTCGCCGAGCCCGGCTATCCCGCCTACCGCAACATCCTGCACGCTCTCGGGATCGAGGTGGTGGCCCTGCCGGTGGGCTTCGCCGAGCGCTTCCAACCGACGCCCGAGCTCCTGGATCGGGCCGGCCCGCTGGACGGGCTGATCATCGCCAGTCCCGCCAACCCCACCGGCACCATGCTCGACAGGAGCGAGCTGACGCGGCTCACCGCCTGGTGTCGCGCCCATGATGTACGCCTGATCAGCGACGAGATCTATCACGGCATCACCTACGACTCCCCGGCGGAAACGGTGCTGCACCACGACGACCGGGCGATCGTCGTCAACAGCTTTTCGAAGTTCTTCTGCATGACCGGCTGGCGGCTGGGCTGGCTGGTGCTGCCCGAGGATCTCCGCCAGGCGGCACTGCGTCTCGCCCAGAATCTGTTCATCGCCGCTCCCACCATCTCCCAGCATGCGGCGCTCGGCGCCTTCCACGACCTCGCCGAGCTCGATGCGCGGATCGCCGGCTATCGGCACAACCGCGACCGGCTGCTGGCGGCACTGCGGGAGGCCGGACTCGCGCGGATCGCGCCGCCCGACGGTGCCTTCTACATCTACCTGGACATCGGCGATCTCGGCGTCGACGCGGCCGAACTCAGCCGTCGCATGCTCGAAGAGATCGGCGTCGCCACCACCCCGGGCAACGATTTCGACCCGGTGCGCGGGCACCGTTTCCTGCGCATCTCCTTCGCCGCCGACGAGACCGCGGTGGCCGAGGCCTGCCGTCGTCTGGTGCCCTGGCTGCGGACGCGGCTCGCCGAAGCGGGCCGCGCCCTCAGCCTCGGCTGAACACCGGGCTCAGCGCAGCCAGCGGCTCCACCAGCCGGTACGGCGCGAGGTTTCCTCGCGCCGCTCCGCGGTTCGCTCGCCGGCGCCGGCTTCCGCGGGCTCCACCGTTTCCGCGAGCTTCCCGGCGGCCGACGCTTCGGCACCCACCGGCTCCCGCATCTCTTCCCCGCCGCGCTCGCCCGGGCCGTTGCGTTCCATGGCCATGGCCGGCATCGGTTCGACGGGAACCGCCGGCAGCTCGGAACGCCGGGCGGCGGGCGGCGACGACGCTTCGTTCGCAGCGGCCGGTTCCGCTCGGGACTCCTCGGCTGTCGGTGCCGTTTCCGCCTCGCGCTCGGCCGGCGCAGTTCCGTTGCTTTCGGGCGCGGCCGGCCCGACGCCGGCCATCTCCGGCTCCGATGACGGCCCGGGTGGGATCGCTGCGATCTCCGGCGCCGGGCTCTCGCCCTCCGGCGTCGTCTCGACGGCCGCTACGACGATCTCTTCCTTGTCTTCCTTGCGCGCCCGCCGGCGACGACGGCGACGGCGCGCCGGTGCCGCCGCTTCCCCGGGACCGGCCGCCTCGCCGTTCGCCGCCTCGGCGACTTCGGGCGTCTCGACCCGCGTTTCCCTGGTCGGCTCGGCAGTGGCCGCCTCGACTGCAACCGCCTGTTCCCGGGCCTCGCCGGGACGCCGGCGACGGCGGCGGCGGCGGCGGCGGCGCGCCCCCTCCTCGGCGGTTTCCGTGGCCTTCTCGCCCACCTTCTCGATCGGCTTGGCGGCGCCCGCTTCGGCCGTCTCCGGGGCTTCGATCTCGGCCTCCGGCTCCTCGCGCCTCTCCAAGACCTCGAGGGCCATGCCGTGCGGTGCCAGATGCTCGTCGATCGTCACCTCGACCCGCAGCCCGTAGCGGCCCTCAAGATGGCCGAGGCTCTCGCGCTTGTGATTGAGGAGATAGACGGCGACATCGACCGGCACCAAGAGCTTGAGCACCGCGGCCTCGTTCTTGATGCCCTCCTCCTGGATACGCCGCAGCGCCTGCAGGGCGATCCCTTCGGTGGAGCGGACCATGCCCAGCCCGAGACAGACCGGACAGACCCTGGTCGAAAGCTCCTGCAGACTGGGACGCAGCCGCTGGCGCGACAGCTCGAGCAGGCCGAAGCTGGAAATCCGCCCCACCTGCAGCCGCGCCCGGTCCGATTTCAGAGCGTCGCGCAGCCGTCGCTCGACCTGGCGCTGATGGCGCGTCTCGCTCATGTCGATGAAGTCGATGACGATGAGCCCGGCGAGATCGCGCAGACGTAGCTGCCGGGCGATTTCGTCGGCTGCTTCGAGGTTCGTCTTGAGAGCGGTCTCGTCGATGTGCCGTTCGCGGGTCGATCGTCCCGAATTGACGTCGATCGCGGTCAACGCCTCGGTGGTGTGGATGACGATGGAGCCCCCCGAAGGCAGCTCCACCACCGGGCTCATGATGGCGTCGAGCTGGTCCTCGATACCGTAGCGGACGAACAGCGGGATCTCTTCCTTGTAGAGCTTGACGTGGCGGGCCCGGCTCGGGGTCATGATCTGCATCAGCCGGCGGGCGGCCCGGTAGGCCTCCTCGCCTTCCACCCAGACCTCGCTGATGTCCCGGCTGTAGAGATCCCGGAGTGCCCGCTTGACGATGTTCCCTTCCTCGTAGATCAGGCAGGGCGCCACGCTCTCGAGGGTGGTTTCGCGGATCTCGTTCCACAACCGCAGCAGATAGTCGTAGTCGCGGCGGATCTCGGCCTTGCTGCGTTCCTGACCGGCGGTGCGGATGATGAGCCCCATACCTTCGGGAACATCGAGCTCCTGGGCGATCTTCTTGAGCCGCTTGCGATCGTCGGGGTTGGTGATCTTGCGGCTGATGCCGCCGCCGCGCGGCGTGTTGGGCATCAGCACGCAATAGCGCCCGGCCAGCGACAGATAGGTCGTCAGCGCCGCACCCTTGCTGCCGCGTTCCTCCTTGACCACCTGCACCAACATGATCTGGCGTCGCCGGATCACTTCCTGGATGCGGTAGGAGCGCAGGATGCGCGCCCGGCGTTTGGCGATCTCGTCGAGAACGTCGGCCGTTTCCTCGTCCGCATCATGGGTCAGGGTGGTGCCGTCGCCGTTCTCCTCACCCTCGGCCTCGGCCGCGGCGCGGCTCTCGAGCTCACGTTCGAGCTTTTCCAGCACTTCCCGGTCGGCCTGGGGGATCTGGTAATAGTCGGGGTGGATCTCGCTGAAGGGCAGGAACCCGTGGCGGTTGCCGCCGTAATCGACGAAGGCGGCCTGCAGGGAGGGTTCGACCCGGGTGACCTTGGCGAGATAGATGTTACCCTTGAGCTGGCGCTTGCTGGCGATTTCGATGTCGAAGTCGAGCAGGCGGTCTTCCTCGGCGATCACCACCCGGGTCTCTTCCGGCTGGGTCGCGTCGATCAGCATTCGCTTCGTCATGTGGGGAAAGCTCCGAAGGCCGCCCGGGCGGTGCCATGGTGCAGCGCGCTTCGCGGCGGCCGTGCATTGCAGGTTGGCGGGCTGTCCGTTCGCGCTCGCGCGCGGACAGCCGGATGGTTGGCCGTGGTTCGGTGCGGCGCGCCGGGTACGGCAGCGCGCGTGGCGCGGCTCCGGTACCCGTCCGCGGATCGACCCGCTTCGGGTCCCCGGGCGCACCCGGCAGCGAATGCACATCCGTTCCGAGAACGAACCGGGATCCGGAACCATGCCCGGGCGGCTCTCGCAGCGAACCCACGCCCGGATTGAATCGACGATCCCGTTCCATCTCGACGTTCACTATAAACCCTGTCCCGAGGGGCCACAATCCGTTAATGTCGCGCTCGACAGCTACCGGTTTCGGTGCATCGGACCTGCGAACGGGACAAGACCAGTCGATGCTTTCGGGTTGCGTGCGGACCCTCCGTCTGCCGAAGGTCCTGGCCGGACCGCAACGGGCCCGGTTCGCTTCCGGCCTCGGACTGGTTTTCGCGCTCGGGTTGATGCTCCTACCGACACCGCCCGTCGACGCCGCCGCCGATCTGCCGCAGGTTCTCGGCATCCGGTTCGGAATCCACGGGCCGCGCACCCGTGTCGTTATGGATATGAGCCGGCGGCTCGGTTTCAAGGTGCGAACCCTGGATCGGCCGCCGCGGCTGGTGATCGAGCTCCCCGAAGTGCGCTGGCGGGTCCGCCCCCATCCGCTGGCGAAACCGCGCGGTCTCGCCACCGCCCAGCGGTACGGCCGGCTGCGGCCGGGTGCTTCGCGCCTGGTGATCGACATGCGGCGCCGCTTTTTGGTCGCTGCCACCCGTCTGTTGCCGCCCTCGAAAAGCAGCCGCTACTGGCGGTTGGTGATCGATGTGGAGCCGACAGCGGCCACGGTCGCCCCGAACAGGCGCGTGGCCGCCGGCCGCCGAACGAAGGCGGCACCGGTGCCGGTCCTGCGCCCGGGCTCCGAGGGCGGTCTGGCCGCGATCGCTCCGGCCGCACCACCGGCGCCGCGGGAGCGCTCCGATCCCTATCTGGTCGTCCTCGACCCCGGCCATGGCGGCGTCGATCCCGGCACGCACGGGGTCAACGGTGTCGACGAGAAGGAGATCACCCTGGCCTTCGCCCGGGCGGTGGCGCGCGAGCTCGAACGGCGCGGCCGCTATCGCGTGTTCCTCACCCGTTCCGACGACCGCTTCATTCCGCTCCGGGAGCGGGTACGCATGGCCCATGCGCGGGATGCCGACCTCTTCATCTCCCTGCATGCCGACAGCATCGCCGACCCCGCCGTCTCCGGCGCCTCCGTCTATACGCTGTCGGAGACCGCCTCCGACGCCGAGGCGGCGCGGCTCGCCCGCAAGGAGAACAAGGTCGACATCCTGGCGGGGGTCGATCTCACCGGCCAGGATCCGGTGGTCGCCAGCATCCTGATCGACCTCGCATGGCGGGAGACCAACAACCGCTCCATCGCCTTCGCCGAACTGCTGACCGAGGAGCTCGGTCGGGTCACCCGCCTCTTGCGCCGCAACCGGCGCTATGCCGGTTTCGTCGTGCTCAAATCGCCCGAGACCCCTTCCGTTCTCGTCGAACTCGGCTATCTCTCCAACGAAGGTAACGCGGCACTTCTGACCGACGCCGGCTTCCGCCGCAAGGTGGCGGTGGCCATACGGCGGGCCGTCGATCGCTATTTCGACGCCCTGAAGCCGCCGCTTTGAGATGGCCCGAGCCGAGAGCCTGGAGCGATGTTGAGCCGCCTCTTCCGGCTGTTTGCTGCACTGGCCCTGACCACGCTGGTCCTCCTGCTGCTGGCCGGCGGCGGCCTCGCCTATCTGGTCTGGCGTTACGGCCAGGACCTGCCCGACTATCGGCAGCTCGCCGACTACCGGCCGCCGACGGTGACCCGGATCCACGCCGGGGACGGCCGGCTGCTGGCGGAATATGCGCGGGAAAAACGGGTGTTCGTGCCGGCTTCGGCGATTCCGGCGCGGGTCAAGAACGCCTTCGTCGCCGCCGAGGACAAGAACTTCTACCGGCATTTCGGCATCGATCCGCTGGGCATCCTGCGGGCGGTGATCGACAATGTGAAGCGGCTCGGTCAGAACCGCCGCCCGGTGGGGGCTTCGACCATCACCCAGCAGGTCGCCAAGAACTTTCTGCTGAGCAACGAGGTCTCCATCGAGCGCAAGATCAAGGAGGCGATTCTCGCCATCCGCATGGAGCGCACCTTCACCAAGGAGCACATTCTCGAACTCTATCTCAACGAGATCTTCCTCGGCCGGCGCTCCTACGGGGTGGCAGCGGCGGCGCTCAACTATTTCGACAAGTCGCTGGACGAGCTGACCATCGGCGAGGCCGCCTTTCTGGCCGGCCTGCCCAAGGCACCGTCGCGCTACGATCCCGAACGCAATCCCGAGGCCGCCCGGCAGCGCCGCGACTATGTGATCGGGCGGATGCTCGAGGACGGCTACATCACCGCGGAGGAAGCCGAGGCCGCCCGCAACGAGCCGCTGACCTTGCGCCAGCGCGCCGCCACCGAGACCGCCCGTGCCGATTTCTTCGTCGAGGAGGTGCGGCGGCGGCTGGTCGACCGGTTCGGTGAGGAAGGCTTCTACGAAGGCGGTCTTTCGGTGCGCGCCACCGTTCTGCCGCGGCTCCAGACGATCGCCGACCGGGCATTGCGCGAAGGGCTGTCGGCCTATGATCGCCGCCGCGGCGGCTGGCGGGGCCCTCTCGGCCGCATCCCGCTCGCCGAGGATGCGAGCTGGGCCGAGAGGCTGCGCCGCTTCGACCCCGGCTTCGAGCTCCTCGACTGGCGGCTGGCGGTGGTCCTCGCGGCCGGCAGCGAGACGGCCGAGCTGGGCTTCGCCGACGGTTCCACCGGCACCCTGCCGCTGGCGGAGGTGGCATGGGCGCGACCGCGCCACGAGGACGGCGGCCTGGGTGCCGAGCCGAAGCGGGTTTCCGACATCCTCGCCCGCGGCGACATCATCCTCGTCGAACCGCTCGAGGAGGAGGGCAGATACGCGCTGCGGCAGCGGCCGGAGGTGGAGGGCGCGCTGGTGGCGATGGACCCGCACACCGGCCGCGTGCTGGCCATGAGCGGCGGCTTCAGCTTTCGACAGAGCCAGTTCAACCGCGCCACCCAGGCGCGGCGCCAACCCGGCTCGGCCTTCAAGCCGTTCGTCTATCTGGCGGCATTGGAGGCCGGCATGACGCCGGCGAGCATCGTGCTCGACGCGCCGATC
>JALSRW010000613.1 GCA_026984595.1 Alphaproteobacteria bacterium | reverse complement strand
CGCGAGGACAAGACCTTCAACTGAGCCGGACGGGTTTCACTCTTCGCGAAAGGCGGCGGCACCGCGACGCAGGATGCGATCGGTCAGATAGGAGAGAATGGTCCGCTCGCCGGCCTTGAACTCGACATCCACGAGCATTCCCGGCAGGATCTCCATGCCCCTGGCGCGTGCTCCCTGTGTTCGCGGCTCGGCGGCCACCACCACGCGATAGCTGGGCGGCTCGCCGGGCGCCGTTTCGCTGGCGTCGGCGGAAATGCTCCGAACCTTCCCGGACAGGGTGCCGTAGCGGAGAAAGTCGAAGGCCCGGACCTTGAGGGTCGCCGGCATCCCCTCGCGGATCTCGCCGATATCGCTGTTGGCCACGCGCACCTCCACGACCAGCTCCTCGCCTACCGGCACCAGCTTCATCACCGGCACATTGGCGGGGATCGACTGGCCGACGGCGGTCACCCCGAGATCCTCGACGATACCCGCGATCGGCGCCCGCAGTACGAGATCGGCGAGCCGGCTCTGCTGGCCCTCCAGCTCCTCGCGCAGACGGTCGCGCTCGGCTCGTGCCCGCTCCAGTTCGGCCAGAACATCGCGGCGCCATTCCCGGTCCATCCCTTCGAGCCGGCTCCGCCCCTCGGCGAGGGCGGCCCGCGCCGCGGCCAGCGCCGCTCGGGCCTTCTCGAGCTCGCCACGCATATCGCTTTCCTGGCGCTCGAGGGCCACCAGCTTGAGACGTGGATAGAGGCCGCGCTCGGTCAGCGCCCGCACCGCCTCGAGCTGCTGGCGGAGAAGACCGAGCCCCTCCTCCAGCCGGGTCACCTCGGCGGCTCGCAGCCGCACCTGGTTGCGGCGGCTCTGGAGATTGCGCTCCAGCCCCCGACGGCGCGCGGCGAAGGCCTCCGCCCGGGCCTCGAACAGCGCTTTCTGGGAAGCGATCAGATCGGGCCGGGCAGCGGCCAGCCCGGCATCGAACCGCGGCTCGCGACCGGCGGCTTCGGCCTCCAGCCGGGCCACTTCTGCGGTGCGGAGCTGCAGTCGCCCCAGCTTCTCGCGATAGGCCGCCTTCTGGGCCTCGCCGTCCAGCGTCAGCAACGGATCGCCGGCTTCCACGCGCTGCCCCTCGCGCACATGGATGGCGGCGACCCGGCCGCCGAAGGGATGGTTGATGAACTTGACGCGACCGGCCGGCTCGACCCGGCCTTCGGCCTGCACCGTGCGATCGACCCGGGCCCAGCCCATCCAGAGGAAAAGCCCGCTCAGAAGCGCGACGACGGTCAGCAGCAGAACGGTGGTGAAGAGCGGCGGCTGGTGATCGAGCCGCGCTTCGAGATCGACCGGAAACCGCGTGTCGGCACGGGCCGTCGCCATCCGCTTCTCCTCAGCCGGCAGCGTGGAGCTCGGGGGAACCGGTGGGCCGCTTCAGGAGTTCGGCCACGGCGGCGGGGGCACCCATGCCGATCACCCGTCCTTCGCGCAGCACCACTACCCGGTCGCACATCGCCAACAGATGGGGGCGATGCGTGATCAGAATGACGGTGCGGCCGCTGGCAGCGCGCTCGAGATTGCGCAGGAACAGCCGCTCGGTCTCCGGATCGAGGGCGCTGGTCGCCTCGTCGAGGATCAGGATGCGCGGGTTGCGCACGAGCGCCCGGGCGATGCAGACGAGCTGCCGCTGCCCGGCGGACAGACCGCAGCCCTGCTCGCCGAGGCGGGTCTCGTAACCCTCGGGCAGCTTCTGCACGAAATCGTGCAGCCCGACGAAACGGGCAGCGGCGACGACCCGGGCATGGGGGCAGGTCTCCGCCCCGAGCGCGATGTTCTCGGCAATGGTACCGGAGAAAAGCTGCAGCTCCTGGGGCACCACCCCGATCTGGCGGCGGTAGGAGGCAGCGGGGAGCCGGGCCAGATCCTGCCCGTCCACCAGCACCCGCCCCCTTTCCGGGACCGCCAGCCCTGCCAGCAGCCGCGCCAGCGTACTCTTGCCGGACCCGGGCGGACCGGTCAGCGCCAGGATCTGGCCCGCCCGGATTTCGAGGCTGACCTCCTCGATCGCCGGCGGCCGGCCGGGACCGTAGCGATAGGTCACCGATTCCAGGCGCAGGTCGCCGTGCAGCCGCAGCCCCTCGCCATCGCGGGCGGGTCGTGGCCGTTCCCCGCCTTCCCGCAGCAGGGCATCGACCCGCCCGTAGGCTTCGCGCATCTGCTGGATCTGGGGCCAGGCGAAGAAGAGCTGGCGGGCGGGGGCCAGCGCCCGCGCAGCGAGGATCGAGGCGGCCACCAGACCGCCGATCGACAACTCACCGGCGATCACCATGCGTGCACCGAGATAGACGAGCACGACGGCGGTCAGATGCTGCAGGGCCTGGGCCAGGCTGGCGGTGAACTGGGCCGCCGTACCGGCGCGAAGACCCGACCAGGCCGTCTCGTAGAGCGGGGTGCGGAAGCGGCGCTCCACTTGCGGTTCGAGTGCCAGGGCCTTGACCGTCAGGGCGTTGGCCACCGCTTCCCAGACCGCGGCATTCTTGTCCGCCACCCGGCGCCGATGGGTGTGGAGGTGGCGGCTCTGGTGGCGATGGCCGAGCCAGCTCAAGAGACCGAACAACGGAAGGGCGGCCAGCGTGACCATGCCGAGCGTGCTCTGGAGCAGGAACAGACCGCCCAGAAAGAGGCCTACGAAGGCCAGATCCACGAGGAAAAGGGGCAGATTGCCGGTGAGGAACGCGCGTAGCTGGTCGAGTTGGCGCAACCGCTCGAACAGACGGGCCGGCGGCATCTTCTCGAAACTGCTGTAGGGCAGGTGCAGGATGCGGTGCAGCACCTCCTGGCCGACCGCCGCATCGAGCCTGGCGCCCGTATAGCTCGCCACATAGCCGCGCAGGCCCCGCAGCACGAGCTCGAAAGCGACCAGGCTGAGCATGCCGATCACCAGCACGTCGAGGGTGGCGAGCCCGCCCTGGCGGATGACCTTGTTGTAGACCGTCATCATGAACAGCGGCGTGGCCAGGGCCAGGAGATTGATCACCACCGAGGCGGTCACGAGCTGGGCGAAGGCCGGCCAGAATCGTTTCTGGAGCAGCAGCTCGCGCAGACCCGCGGCCCGCGGCGGCGCCGCCAGACGACGCAGCAGAACGATGTGGCGGACATCGCGGGCGAGCCCGCCCGGGCTGCGCGCCCGGCTGCGACCGGTCGCCGGATCCACCACCACGAGACGGTTCCCCGTGTGCCCGCGCACCAGGCGGACATCCTCGGGTCGGTCGCCGACCACCAGAAAGGGCGGTGCCGCACGGGCCAAACGACGACGGGTGGCACGCCGCAGGCACGTCGCGAATCCCGCCCGTTCGGCGAGCCGCAGCCCGTCGCGCAGGGTCATTCCGACACCATGCGACGGCGCCGCCTCCGCCAGCGCCTCGGCGGCCAGCGGGCGCTCGGTCTGCGCCGACAGACGGACCAGCGCCTCGACCCAGGGATTGGCCGAAGCCCCGGGCTCCGGCGCGGTGGAATCTTCGGGGACGGTCATCGCCCCACTCCCGCACTGCTGCAAGGATCACGATCGGGACGATTCGCTTATTACGGGTTTTGGCTCCGCCTGACAATAACCAACGGTTGAGCGCTCAGGAAGCGTGACGGCCCCTCAGTCGAGGGCGTAGACCCGGAATTTCAGGTAGGCGGTCTCCGGCAGGGAGGGGTGCAGCGGGTGATCGGGGCCGGCGCCGGCCGCGTGGAGCTGGATCGCCCTTCTGCCGGCGGCACGGATGCCGGCCACCAGTTCGCGGGTGAAGGCCTCCTCGGTGACATTGTGGGAGCAGGAGGAAATCGCCAGGCAACCGCCTTCCTCGGCCACGCTCGCACAGAGCCGCGCCAGCTTGCGATAGGCACGCAGACCGACCGCCAGCTTCTTGCGGTTCTTGACGAAGGCCGGGGGGTCGGCGAGTACCAGGCCGAACCGTCGCTTGTCCTCGATCAGCCGGTCGAGCATCGCGAACACTTCGTGCTTTTCGGTCAGAAAGCGCGTTTCGACCCCCTGCAGCACGGCGTTTTCCCGGGCCAGTTCGAGGGCGGCTGCACTGCTGTCGACGGCCAGCACCGACCGGGCACCGGCGGCCAGCGCATTGAGTCCGAAGCCGCCGCCGTAGCAGTAGAGATCGAGCACCTCCTGCTCCCGCGCGAGCATGCGCAGGAAGCGGCGATTGAGACGCTGATCGTAATACCAGCCGGTCTTCTGGCCTCCCGAAAGATCGGCCAGGAAGGGCAGCCCGTTCTCCTCGATCCGGGCCCGCTGCGGCACCTCACCCTTGGCGGTGCGGACCTCCCGCTCGAGGCCTTCGAGCGCCCGCATCGCCGAATCGTTGCGCAGCAGGATGGCCCGCGGCGCCAGCAGCCGGTCGAGCTCGGCGAGAATGGTGTCGGTGAAGCGATCCATACCGACGGTGTTGATCTGTACCGCGAGCAGCGCGCCATAGCGGTCGACCACCACCCCGGGCAACCCGTCGCTCTCGGCGTGCACCAGCCGGTAGAAGGGTTTCTCGAACATCCGCTCGCGCAGACGCAACGCCCGTTCGAGGCGCAGGCGGAAAAAGGCCTCGTCGATCACCGCATCCTTGTTGCGGGTGAGCAGGCGGGCGGCGATCAGGGAATGCGGATGGAATTGGGCGACGCCGAAGATCCGGCCGCCGGGCACCATCACCCGGACCAGGGAACCGGGCGGCAGCGCCCGGGTGTTTTCGTCGAACAGGATCTCGTTGGAGAACAGCCAGGGATGGCCGGCACGCAGGCGGCGGTCGCGGCCGTCGAGGACGCGGATGATCGGATATCTCATGAAATGGCCTTTCGTCGAAACGGGGCGGGCGGAACATTCCCGACCGGCCCGGCGGTTGCAAGAGGGCAGTGCCCCGCGGCGCGGACCCCGCCGCCCCGAGCCTCCCGCCGGGCGGCAGCCGTCCCGTATTATCCGGCTACTACCCGCGGGCGGGAGCAACGCAGTACATCTTGGCCATGACGGAACGCGATACGGGGGAGGCTGTCATGGCCAAGGCCATCCACATGATGATCCGTGTGCTCGATCTCGACCGCTCCATCGCGTTCTATGAGCGGGCGTTCGGCCTGGGTGTCGCCGACCGCTTCGACTTCGACGATTTTACTCTGGTCTATCTCCGGAACGAGGAGTCCGATTTCGAGATCGAGCTCACGCTCAACAAGGGGCGTCGCGAACCTTACACCCACGGCGATGGTTACGGGCATGTCGCTTTCGCCGTCGACGATCTGGATGCCGAACACGCACGGTTCGCCGAACTGGGGTTCGAGCCGGCTCCGATCAAGGAGTTCTTCCGCGAAGGCGCGCTCATGGCCCGCTTCTTCTTCGTCCAGGACCCCGACGGCTACAAGATCGAGGTTCTCCAGCGCCACGGCCGCTATCGCTGAAGCCCGCCGGTACCGGTCGCGGATCCCGGTACCGGCGCCGTTCGGATCCGCCAACCAGAAACGGGGAGTGAGGCTCATGCCCAAATACGTACTCGACAGGAGACGCTTCCTGCGGCGAAGCGGAGAAGCGATGCTCGCCGTCTCGGCGGCGGGCAAGGTGATGTTCTTCGATCCCGACCGCTCCTGGGCGATCACCCTGGATGCCTTCGACGAGAACACCGCACGCACGCTCATAGCCATGACCCGGGCGCTCTACCCGCACCCGGCTCTCGGTGACGAATACTATGCGGTGGTGGTGGAGGCCCTGGATGCCGAGGCCAAGAAGGACGAGGCCACCGCGAGCCTGATCCGGGAAGGGGTC
>JALSRW010000612.1 GCA_026984595.1 Alphaproteobacteria bacterium | reverse complement strand
AAAGCAAAGGAACCGTGAACGCGCCCCCGAAGCGGGATCCGACCGGCGCGGGAAATGCTGCCGTCCGTGTGGTGCGCGCCGCCTGCAGGATGCCGCAGCCGCACCACACCCCTGCTGCATCGACCGCCTCCCGGATCTACGACAGCGGATCCGGGCCTCGCCCGGGCGGTGCATCTCTTCACCGATCCGGAACCAGAAAGGGTCCAACCGGAACCAGCGAGTGGCATGCCGCGCCGAGCTCGCCGCCGACCGCAGCCGGTCTTGCGCGGCCATTCGTTCTTCCTGGAGCCGTTCTTCCTGGAGCTCGTGGTCGCCGCACCGCCGATGCCGGCGCCCCTGCCCGACCGTGATCCCGATCACCCGCGCCACCGCCGCGCCCGCGCATCAACCTGCGACAACGCCCCGGAGCGGGGGAAAGCGAAACGGCCGGGCATGCCGCCCGGCCGTCTCCACCGGGGATCGCGGCGCATTCCTCCCCGACCGGACCCCCTTACGCCTTGCCGATCAGCGCCGCACTCGAGCAGTGGTAGACCATGCTCGGGGCGCCGAAGCACCAGACGATGTCGTTGTTGAGCTGGGGCCGGTAGACCGGCATCTCGCCTTCCGTCGCCAGGCAGGCGCACTGCCCGCAGGAGTCCTTGCCACAGCAGTCCCGATAGGCGATCAGATAGGCCTGCCCGTCATCGGGATTGATGCAGGTACCCACCCAGGAACTCGGCGAAGGATAGGTGCCCGGTGGGCAGGTGCTGGGACCGCCGCCGCAGCAACTGCACATGTACCCGTCGATCGCACAGTAGCGCCAGTAGTTGCACTGGGTGGGATCGGTGGTCTGGGCGGTCTTCACAAATTCCTCGGCATGCGCCTTCCTGGTGCGGCCCGTTCGATCCACCGGCAGGATCGGCAGCACCGCGCCGCCGACGATCACCGTACCGATGCGGGCCAGCAGACTGCGGCGCGAGGTCCGCTGGGCGACCATGCGGCTCGCCCGCTCGGTGAGACGATCGAAAACGCTGCTTCGCTGCATCGTGCTTCCTCCCCTCGCGCCCGACTCATTCCCCTTGGACGTACATCAGGAACGGCGAATCGCCGACGCCTTCGATCGTGCCCCGGAGCGAGAAATCGGTACCGTCGAAGACGCTGACGCTGGCCGCCTCGCTGAGGGTGAAAAGCAGCGGCTGCTCGTCCTGGGTGATGCTCACCGATATGGCAGGATGTTCGAGCGGCACACGAGCGACCCGCTTTTTCGCCTTCACGTCGAACACCCAGACTTCCTCCCCCGCCTCCTTGTGGGTCCAGCGGTCGCCCTCGTGCATCAGTACGAAGAGGCGGTTCGTGGAAGGATGGTAGGCCATGAGCTGCCAGCCGCCGGGACGCCATTTTTCGGCCCTGTCCTCCTCCGTCAGCAGCGACCATTGCCCCTCGATCCGCATCGCGCCCTCGCCGAGCGCCGCCTCGTAGACGACGCCCTCGTAGGAAAGAAAGAAGGCCCGCCCGCTGCCGGTGCTCACCACCGCGTGCTCGAACACCGGATCGGCCTCGGAATCGAAGAAGGGCTCGTTGTCACGGATCTCCGCGGCACCGCTCTCGTCGAAACGCACGTCGAGCAACGAGCCGTCGGGACAAAGCATCGAGAAGCTGCGATCGCCCGTGGGGAAGATCAGCGAGCAGCCGGGCACTTCGACCGCACCAAGATAGCGCTTCGCCTCGAGATCGACGATATCCACCGAAGTGGCCGGCTCCATGTTGAAGGAGAGGAGATAGCGGCCGTCCGGCGTGGTCACCGCATTGGGCTTCTTGGGCACCACCAGGAAACGCCCGTCGGGAAGTTCGACTTCGCCCGTGGGCTCCAATGTCTTCGCGTCATAGAAGGTGACGACATCGACACGTTCACCGCGGGTCCCGCGCGAGTAGTAGGTTTCCGCGACGTAGATTTCGCTGCGATCCGGCGCCAACGCCATGTTGGGCACATAGCCGGTGTTCAGCATGCCCAGATACTTCATGCTGTCGCCGTCGATCACATAGACCTTCGACGCCACGAGGTGCGGGAACACCGGATCGAGCACATAGAGCCAGTGCGGGCTCGCTTCGGGAAGCACAGCGGTGGTGTGCTCTTCGGCGACATCCAGGACCGCCTCTTCCGGAAGTCCCTTCGTGTCCCTCTCCTGCGCCCGCGACGGAATGCTGCCCGCAGCCAGCAACCCCGCCATCAGCAGGGCGCCGAAGCCGTAGCGAATCGTTCCTGCCATCGGCGGCCTCCCCGAAATGCAACGCCACACCCGCCGTTCGTCGGTACGGCATTCGTTCTTTGCGGAGGCGAAATTATAGGGCCCGGCCGCAGAACCGGGTAGCAGCATGGTACTACATGCCGGTCCCGGACCTCGCCCGGCCGCCCCCGTTTCCGGCCGGTCGGCGATGGACAGGCGGGCGGGGCTGCGGCATAGGCAGGAGAGCGCCGATGGCGCGACCAGCGATCGGGAGGCGGTCATGGCCCTGCATTTTTCCCGCGAGGAATACGCCGCGCGCCAGCGGCAGGTGCTCACCGCGATGGAGCGGGCGGGGCTCGATGCCCTGTTGATGTTCAAGCCGGAGAGCCAGTACTGGGCCACCGGCTTCGACAGTTTCGGGTATTGCTTCTTCCAGTGCCTCCTGCTGCGCGCCGACGGCGAGATGGTGCTGTTCACCCGTTCGCCCGATCTGCGTCAGGCGCAGCAGACCTCGGTGATCGACCAGATCCGGATCTGGGTCGATCGCGCCGATGCCGAACCCGCACGGGAGCTGGTCGATCTCCTGCGCGAAAAGGGCCTCGCCGGCAAACGGCTGGGGGTGGAGTGGGAGACCCACGGTCTGACCGCCGCCAACGGCAAGCGGCTGGAGCTCGCGCTCGAGGGATTCGCCTCGACCGAGGACGCTTCGCATCTCGTGAGCCGGCTGCGACTGGTCAAATCCCCGGCCGAGCTCGCCTATGTGCGAAAGGCGGCGGCGCTCGCCGATCGTGCCCTCGAGGCGGCGATCGCCCATACCCGGCCGGGTGCCGAGGAAGGGGTGATCCTGGCGCGCATGCAGGCTGCGGTGTTCGAGGGGGGCGGCGACTATCCGGCCAATCCGTTCATCATCGGCTCCGGCGAGAAGGCGCTCCTGTGCCGCTATGCGAGCGGCAGGCGCCGGCTCGATCCGGTCGACCAGCTCACCATCGAGTTCGCCGGCGCCTACCGCCAGTACCATGTCTGCCTGATGCGCACGCTGCTGGTGGGCGAGGTCGATCCCGCCCATGCCGAAATGTTCGATGCCTGTCGGGAGGCGCTGCTGGCCTGCGAGGAGCGGATGCGGCCGGGTGGCACCATGGGCGAGGTGTTCGCCGCCCACGCCGAGACCTTCGATGCCCGCGGCTACGGCCCGCACCGGCTCCATGCCTGCGGCTACTCGCTGGGAGCCACCTATGCGCCGAGCTGGATGGACTGGCCGATGTTCTACGCCGGCAATCCGGTGGAGATGGCTCCGGGTATGGTGTTCTTCCTGCACATGATCCTGATGGACAGCGAGAACGGCCGGGCGATGAGCCTCGGGCGCACGAGTCTGGTCACCGAAAGCGGCGCCGAACCCCTCTCCCGGGTACCCCTGACCCTCGAGGCATCGTCCTGAAAACGCGCACCCCGGGGTAGGACGGGACGACGCACCGGGCGTTTACTCGCACCGGTGATGCTGGTAGAAGCGCGCCCACCGAATCCCCGATCCGGACCCGGACATCGCCCATGAAACTGCTCGCCGGCAACAGCAATCGGCCGTTGGCCGAGGCGATTGCGGCATCGCTTCGCGTCGAGCTCACCAAGGCGACGGTACACCGCTTCAGCGACATGGAGGTGTTCGTCGAGATCCACGAGAACGTCCGCGGGGAGGATGTGTTCATCATCCAGAGCACATCCTACCCTGCCAACGACAATCTCATGGAGCTGCTGGTCATCATCGATGCGCTCCGGCGCGCTTCCGCCCGGCGCATCACCGCCGTGATCCCCTATTTCGGCTACGCCCGCCAGGACAGGAAGCCGGGTCCGCGGACTCCCATTTCGGCCAAGCTGGTGGCCAATCTGATCACCATCGCCGGCGCCAGCCGGGTGCTGACCATGGAGCTGCATGCCGGGCAGATCCAGGGCTTCTTCGACATCCCGGTGGACAATCTCTTCTCCACCCCGCTGATGGTCCCCGATATCCGCAAGCATCTGGGCACCGAGGATCTGGTGATCGTCTCGCCCGATGTGGGCGGCGTCACTCGTGCGCGCGGCTTCGCCAAGCGGCTTGACGTGTCCCTGGCCATCATCGATAAGCGCCGCGAACGTGCCGGGGTCTCCGAAGTGATGAACGTGGTCGGCGATGTGCGCGGCAAGCGCTGCGTGCTGGTCGACGACATCGTCGACAGCGGCGGAACCCTGTGCAACGCCGCCGACGCCCTGCTCGAAGCCGGGGCGGTCTCGGTACAGGCCTATGTCTGTCACGGCGTGCTTTCGGCCGGTGCGGTGGCGCGGGTGGCCGCGAGCTCGCTGGACAAGCTGGTGATCACCGACAGCATCCGCCCGAGCGAAGGGGTGCGGGTGACCGAAAAGATCCGGGTACTGACGGTGGCCCAGCTCATGGGCGAGGCGATCCGCCGGATTTCCACCGAGAGCTCGGTCTCCAGCCTGTTCGACTGAGGGCGGCGACAGGGCGTATCGAAACGGTCTGTCCGGGGTGCACGGCACCGCACCGGAGGGGCGAAAGGAGCGAAACATGGCCGAGGTCATCAGTCTCGAGATCGAACTGCGCGAACGCGCCGGCAAGGGTGCCGCGCGGTCCCTGCGCCGGGCCGGCAAGGTGCCGGCGATTCTCTACGGCGGCAGCGAGGAGCCGCAGAAGCTGGCGCTCTCGCAGAGCGAACTCAAGCGGGTGCTGTCCCGCAATCCGCGCTTCATGAGCTCGCTCTGCGAGCTGCGTGCCGGGGACAAGGTGATGCGCGCCCTGCCCCGCGAGATCCAGTACCATCCGGTCACCGACGAGCCCCTCCATCTCGACTTCCTGCGCGCCGAGGCCGGCGCCCGGGTCGAGGTCGAGGTGCCGGTGGTGTTCGTCAACGAGGAGACCTGCGTCGGCCTCAAGCGTGGCGGGGTGCTCAACATCGTGCGCCGCGAGGTCGAGCTCGAATGCCCGGTGGACAACATCCCGGCCGAGCTGGAAGTGGACCTCGCCGGGTTCGATATCGGCGACAGCGTCCATATCAGCCATGTCGAGCTGCCCGAGGGCGTGGTACCGACCATCCGCGACCGCGACTTCACCATCTGCACCATCGTGCCGCCGACGGTGGTCGCCGAGACGGCCGAGGCGGAGGCCGAGGAAGGGATCGAGGAGGCCGCGGAAGAATAGTGCTGGCGCGCTTCTGGCGCCGCCGCGAGGAGGAGGCACCGCTGCGGCTCTTCGTCGGTCTCGGCAATCCCGGGCCGCGCCATGCCCGCAACCGCCACAATGTGGGCTTCATGGCCATCGACGCGATCGCCGCCCGCTGGCACGCCGCCTCCTGGCGGCGGCGCTTTCGCGGCGAGATCGCCGAGGCCGATCTCGACGGCGTCCGCACCCTGCTGATGAAGCCCCGCAGCTTCATGAACGAATCCGGCCGGGCGGTGGCCGAGGCGGTGCGCTTCTACAAGCTGCCGCTCGACCGCCTGGTGGTGTTCCACGACGAGCTCGACCTCGCCCCCGGCAAGCTGCGGGTCAAGCTCGGCGGCGGCACCGCCGGACACAACGGGCTCCGGAGCCTCGCCGCCTGTCTCGGCAGCGGCGATTTCAAGCGGGTGCGGATCGGCATCGGCCATCCCGGCCACAAGGAACGGGTGGTGCCCTGGGTGCTGAGCGATTTCGCCAGAGCCGATGCGGTTTGGCTGGAACCGCTGCTGGAGGCCGTCGCCGAGGCGGCGCCGCTGCTCGCCCGCGGCGACGACGCCGGCTTCATGAACCGGGTCGCACTGCTCTGCCGGAAGGCCGCCGAAGGGACGATCCGCTCAGGCCGCTGAAACCTCGCCGTCTTCCGCCTCGAGGAGGATCCGGGCGGCCTCGATTTCGCGCATCTTCTCCTCCGATACCTCGGGAAAGCGCAGATCGAGCCCCTCGAGCGCCTCGACCACCGCCGCCAGGATCACCGCCCGCGAGAACCATTTGCGGTCCCCGGGCAGCACGAACCAGGGGGCGTGCGGCGCCGCGGTGGCGCGGATCGCCTCCTCGTAGGCCTTCATGTAGCGGTCCCAGTGGGCGCGCTCCTCGATGTCGCTGCGATCGAACTTCCAGTGCTTGTGCGGCAGTTCCAGCCGCTCCATGAAGCGCCGCTTCTGCTCCTCGCGGGAGATGTGCAGGAAGAACTTGAGGACGACCGTTCCCGAACGGGCCAGATGCCGCTCGAAACCGGCGATATCCTCGAGCCGCTCCCGCCAGACATGTCTGGTGACCAGTTGCTCGGGAAGGTGCTGGCGTTCCAGCAGCTCCGGGTGCACCCGCACCACCAGCACCTCCTCGTAGGCCGAGCGGTTCCAGATGCCGATGCGGCCGCGCTCCGGCAGACGGCAGGCATGGCGCCAGAGAAAATCGTGGGCACGTTCCTCTTCGGAGGGTGCCTTGAAGGAATAGGCCTGGCAGCCGAGCGGGTTGAGACCGGCCATGACACGGCGGATGGCCCCGTCCTTGCCCGAGGCGTCCATGCCTTGGAAGATCAGCAGCAGAGCCCAGCGCCCGTCGGCGAAAAGCAGGTTCTGGAGGGCCGCCAGACGGTCGGTCTCGGTCCGGATCAGGGCCTTGGCCTCGGCCTTGCCGATGTCGAGACCGGCCTTGGCATCCGGCCGATAGTCTCCGAGACGGAATT